>DATCYX010000217.1:0-3144 GCA_036526235.1 Anaerolineales bacterium
GCTGTTTTAGCTATTTTTCCTGCCCAAGCACCGGAGGCATTTACCACCATGTCAGCGTGAATGACGACTTCTTGATCCTTAACCAGGTCTTGACAAACTGCGCCAGCGACTTTTTTGGGGGTATGACCTGGGCGACTTTCCTCTGTGAGCAAACGAACCACTTTATGATAGGTCAATATTTGTGCCCCATGGGCTTGTGCGGAGTCAGCGTTCAGGTCTGCTCCCAGAAACGAATCGGCTGATGCATCTGGGACACGAAAGCAGCGGGTAATTTCAGGGTTTAATAGGGGTTCTGAACGCAACATTTGGGCTATCGAGAGCTCTTCGACCGGGATACCAGCACTCTTGCATCCTTCCACGAAGAGAGTGGCGTAGTTGGGATCGTCCCAAGGCGTGACGACGAAATAACCGCCTGTATCTTCGATACACTGAGGCATAATCTTGCGCAGAATACGATTTTCCTCGATGCATTCTTTGGCGGCTTGAGGGTCTTTGACAACATAGCGCCCGCCGCTATGCAGTAGTCCATGGTAACGCCCAGTTGTACCGTGCGTCAGGTCTGCTTTTTCAACCAATATCGTCTTGAAACCCCGCATAGCCAGATCGCGGGCGACGCCGGTCCCGGTTGCGCCGCCACCTATGACGAGTATTTCGGTGTCAAGGCTTTTCTTGTTCAATCGATCCACCCAAACGTTCTCTCGACTGCTTTCAGCCAGCCGTGGTACAGTTCTTGGCGAGCTTTATCGGTCATTTGTGGATCCCAGGTCTTATCCACCTGCCAATTTTGCCGCAGGTCTTCCTGATTCTCCCAAAATCCGACGGCTAAGCCAGCAGCATAAGCCGCGCCCAATGCGGTGGTCTCTGCCACTTTGGGGCGAACAACTGGGACATCTAATATATCAGCCTGGAACTGCATCAGCAATTCGTTGAATACCATGCCGCCATCGACCTTGAGAGATTTCAACTTGACGTTAGAATCCTTTTCCATCGCATCCAACACTTCGCGTGTCTGATAGGCGGTGGCTTCCAGGGCTGCGCGTGCGAAGTGTCCCCTATTCACGTAGCGTGTCATACCGACTATAGCCCCGCGGGCATCCGAGCGCCAATATGGGGCGAACAATCCAGAGAATGCTGGTACGAAGTAAATACCGCCATTATCTTCAACGCTGCGCGCTAGCTCTTCAATCTGGGTGGATTTTTCGATTAGACACAGGTTGTCGCGGAGCCATTGAACCAGAGCCCCCGTGATGGCGATGGAACCTTCAAGAGCATAGGTGGCAGGTTTGTCGCCCATTTTATAAGCCAGGGTGGTTAATAATCCACTCGTGGATTGTACAATGTCTGAGCCTGTGTTTAGAAGCATGAAGCAGCCTGTGCCATATGTATTTTTTGCTTCGCCCACACTGAAACAAGTCTGACCCACCAGGGCGGCTTGCTGGTCTCCTAAGTCTCCGCAAACGGGTATGCCGTTGCCAAAGGGGCTGTCTGTAGCTGTATTTCCCCATGTACGTGGATCGCTTGACGGCACAATCCTGGGCAGCATGGCGCGCGGGATTTCCATTTCGCTTAAAATCTCGTCATCCCAGTCCAAAGTCTCTAGGTTCATCAACATCGTGCGACTGGCATTGCTGACATCAGTAACATGAGCGCCATGAGCCGGGCCGCCAGTTAGCCACCAAATGATCCAGCTATCGATGTTGCCAAACAGGGCGTCGCCACGCTCGGCGGCAGCACGAACACCTTGTACATGGTCAAGAATCCACCTGATTTTTGGGCCAGAGAAATAAGTAGCCAGTGGCAAGCCGACTTTGGCTCTAAAACGATCCTGCCCTCCTTGCGAAGACAAAGCGTCGCAGATCTGCTTTGTGCGCGTGTCCTGCCAGACGATGGCATTGTAATAGGGGCTTCCAGAGCGCCTGTCCCAGACAATCGAGGTTTCCCGCTGGTTGGTGACGCCAATTGCAGCAATATCCCCTTGTTGGGCATCGGACGTGGCGACTGCTTTTCGGATAACATCTTGCGTTCTCTCCCAAATCTCAAGCGGGTCATGTTCTACCCAGCCTGGTTGAGGGTATATCTGGCGATGTTCTTTTTGTGAGACGCTGACTACCCCTCCGCTGTGGTCGAAAAGCATGCAGCGGGTGCTGGTAGTCCCTTGGTCTATCGCAGCAATGTATTTCGGCATAGGGGTATTCCTTTTTTCAGGAAGAGCTGGAATTTGTCAATAGTATGAAATCATGGACTACTGCCAGGGTCAGAAATTTATTGCTTATGTCCTTGAGCCAATCGCCGACGGCGAGGCCAGTCTAATATTTTCTTAGCAGGGATGGAAATGAATAGTAATACTGTGTATGCTACAAGAATAAACGGCTGCTTTGAAATCCAGGCGAACACCGCCAAGAGGCCTAATCCTGTGGCTGCGCTAAAGTCGAAGTTACGCCACATGTAATAAGCAGCTGCGAACGTGATCAATCCTAAGAAAGTTTGGTACGGCATAAATACAAAGAGCGTCCCAAGCGTGGTAGCCATACCCTGACCTCCTCGAAATCCGGCAAAAATAGGGAAATCATGCCCCAGCACGGCGCTCACACCGCAGGCGAGCTGCCAATTCAGTGAATAACCCACTTGTCGCGCCACCAGCACGCCCAATCCACCTTTACTGAAATCGAAGGCTGCAACAACGATTCCTGGTCCCCAACCCAGGCTGCGCGTAACATTGCGCGCCCCCATGTTACCATCACCTATCTGTCGAATGTCCACGCCAGCCACGACACGCGAAACGATCAACGCAGTGGGAATGGAGCCAATCAGGTAAGACATCACTAAGGCGAGCAGGTTCTTTTCCATACTTGACGTAGAGACGTTCTGTATGCTCAATGTACCAGGAGGTCAGGTTTTATTGGGTGCGATTAACCGTGCTCTTTTGCTGGCTGGCTCAAGGATTTTTCGATAAAACGAATCGTAATCTCCGCGATACTGTCCAGCTCCTTATCTATAATGACTACATGTGAAGAGTTTTCCATCCAGTGGAGTTCTTTTACTCTGGAATTTACAGTGTCATAGATCATCTGTGGGGCAGTGGGATGAACTGTTGTATCTAGACGACCTTGAACGATCAGGATTGGCTGGTGGATATCTGCCAAT
>DATCYX010000218.1:0-9819 GCA_036526235.1 Anaerolineales bacterium
GCATACCCCCACCAAAACACCCCATTTTCTCTCCGCAGTGGTGGGAAATCGCCCAAATGCGATTGCCCTCTCGTATAGGCCTTTTGTGACGTAAATCCAGGCTATAATGATGGCGGGTAAGCAGGCTGTGCGGAACGCTCAGCTGGGATAGATAAGCGCATTATAACGGAGGGAGCAATGAACGGCATCATCATTCCATTGGTTAATATCTTAGCTGTTATAGGAACCATCGTTGTCAATGGGCTGGCAAACGCGCTGCCATTCAATGGCAAAGGCACAGGCGAAATTTCGGACCAATTTAATGTGTTTTTTGTCCCGGCGGGCTATGTCTTCTCGATCTGGGGGCTGATCTATTTAGGGTTGATCCTGTTTGCCGTCTACCAGGCGCTCCCCGCGCAGAGGGATAACCCGCGGCTGAGCCAGGTTGGTTTGCTCTTCGTCTTAAGTTGCCTGGCGAACATCGCCTGGCTGTTCTTATGGCATTACGAGCGCTTCCCTCTGACCCTGGTGGCTATGTTCACGCTCCTGATCTCGCTGATTGCCATCTACCTGCGGCTGGGGATCGGGCGAACAGCCGTTTCCCCAGGCGAGCGCTGGCTCGTCCAGATCCCGTTCAGCGTGTACCTGGGCTGGGTGAGTGTGGCGACCATCGCCAACGTGACCGATGTGCTGGATTATATAAAGTGGAACGGCTGGGGTATCGGCCCGGAGGTGTGGGCGATCATCATGCTGGTGGTTGGTCTGGCGCTCACTGTCGCCATGAGCCTCACCCGGGGTGATATCGCCTATGCGCTCGTGATCCTGTGGGCTTATGTGGGGATTGCCGTAAAGCAGGCTGGCACACCGCTGGTAGCCGTCTCCGCCTGGGTAGCAGCAGGATTGGTGGTGGTGTTGATTGTGATCACTGCCGTGCTGCGTCCCAGGCTGGGATAATGCCTGCGATCCAGGTGCGACGCACTTCTAAAGTGCGTCGCACCTAATCAAAGCTGAACCGCTTAATTGCACTGTTGATTTCCTGAGATGGGGTGTATTCCATAACGAATATTTCATAGCCTCTTGGATCAGGAAAGAAATCATGAACGAAAGCCTGATCTACCAGCGAGCCATTACGCTTACCAATCCATTCTAGATAATTCGAGAACGGCCACTGACTTGGATTAGAGACTAACCCAGCATCAAGTGGGTTACGATGGATATAACGACATAGATGAACGAGATAATCATTTCGATCTACATGGGTCGCCTCAAATGGCCCTTCAAATAGTGTACCAGTTCTCCCAAATGCTTTGTTGAATGCTTTGGTATAGCTATTGAAAACCGCTTGCATAAGATGGCTAATCGGAAACTCGCCATCTTGGCGTAGCAGAAAGTGAAAATGGTTTGGCATCAGGCAATAGGCGATGACACTGATTCCAAGCTTTGTTGAATGCTCATTTAGGCGGCGAAGCAAGAATAAGTAATTGTCGTCTACGTGGAAGATCAATCCTCGATTTGCCCCACGGTTGTAGATATGGTAATACTGACCAGACGCAAAGTCGACTTTTCTGCGCGCCATGTTAATTCTTGAAGACCAACGTGCGACGCACTTCGAAAGTGCGTCGCACGTTACTCAGTTCCGTTTGACTCCAAGGGTGATTGACTCCCCCTCTACCTTGTGAACTTCTTTAAAAGCCTCCTCCGGTGGGTCGCCTGAAACCAGGTTCGTGGTCAGCGTCTCAGCCTTGATATAGCCTCCCCAGGCGTCGAAGACCTGAGCTATCTCGCCTGTCGCCGCGTAATAGGTGGTGATACGGTCGGCGATGTCAAAGCCAGCGTCTTTGCGCATGGCCTGAACGCGCCGCACCACTTCGCGCGCCAGACCCTCCAGGCGCAACTCGGGCGTGATGGTAGCATCTACAGCCACAGTGATCAGCTTATCAGCTGCTACGGCCAGACCTTCGGCTGGCTGGGTGTTCACCACGATCTCCTCCGGGGCTAGCTCAACCGACTCTCCATCCACCTGCAGGCTGACCGGCAGCCCCGCGGACACACTGCTTGCCACCTGGTAGGGGTCAGCATCAGCTATAGCCTGGCGCAGCGCGGGGAAGCGCGCCCCAAACCGGGGTCCTAGCAGTTTGTTATCCGGCAGGATGCGGTACGACACCAGCCGCTTTGGGTCCTGGACAAACTCCAACGACTTGACATTCAGCTCATCGGTGACGATCTCCACCAGTTCGTCGCGCAATGTTCGCTTTCCGCCGGCGTAGACCATCACTTTGGCGAGCGGCTGGCGCACCTTCAACCCGGCCGCGTTACGAGCGCTCAGACCCAGGCTGGCTACCTGGCGCGCCAGGGCCATCTGGTCGAGCAGGGATTCATCCACGGTAGCTGTGTCTGCCTGGGGCCAGGCGGTGTGGTGCACGCTTGTGTAAGGGGATTGACCCTTCGGCAGTTCAACTGCTGAGGTTTCCCATGCAGCGCGCACCAGGTTCTGGTACATGGCTTCGGTCGTGAACGGGATAAAGGGCGCCAGGATGCGGATCAGCTTGACCAGCACGTGGTACAAGGTAGTGTAGGCATCTTCTTTGTCTGTATCGTGCTCACTTTTCCAGAAGCGGCGGCGGCTGCGGCGCACGTACCAGTTGGATAAATCGTCTAGCAAGGCTTCCAGAGCCAGGGTGGCACTGTATGTGTCTGAATTCTCCAAAGCTTCGGTGCAGCGGGCAGTCACCTGGTTCAGCCGTGCCACAATCCAGCGGTCCAGCAGGTTTTCGGAGTGTGGAGTGGGACCTTCCGGCGAGGCGGGGTCGAAGCCGCTCTCACCCCCCGTTGAGTTGAGGGTTGGCTCCCAGCCGTCCAGGCGGGCATAGGTGGCCAGGAAGCTGTACACGTTCCACAACGGGATGATGAAACGGCGGCGCACGTCGTCACCGCGGTTATAGCCGAAAAGCAGGTCATTCTCCGGCTTGTGAGCGCAGTACAGCCAGCGCATCACATCCACGCCCATATTGTCGGCAGCCTCGTTAAACTCGATGGAGTTGCCCCAAGATTTGTGCATCGGGCGCCCATCCTCGGCCAGCAGGGTGGCATAACCGAAGTTCTCCAGGAAGGGTGGGCTGCTGTCGATGACCGTTGCCATAGCCAGCAGGCTGTAGAACCAGTTGCGGAACTGGCCTGGGAAGGATTCGCTAATCCAGTGCGCCGGATACCACTTGCGCCAGTAATCTGAATCTGTGCGGTAGCGCAGCGTGCTGAAGGATACGATGCCGGCGTCCAGCCAGGGGTTGCCCACGTCGGGGATGCGGCTCATTACCCCTTTGCATTCAGGGCATTCCAGCTTGACCGCGTCCACGAAAGGACGGTGTGGCGTATGGCCTTCAAACTTCTCCCAGCCATCGATGGCGCGCTCTTTCAGCTCCACCTCATCGCCAATGACATGGTAGTGCCCGCAGCTATCACACACCCATATGGGCAACGCCAGCCCCCAATAGCGTTTCTTGCTGATCATCCAGTCGTGCATGTTGCGCAGCCAATCCATTTCGCGCGAGTGGCCGAATTCAGGTATCCAGCGGATCTGGTCGACCACGTCCATGATCTGGTAGCGCAGGCTGCGCGCTTTCTCGTCGGCAGTTAAGGCCTGGCGCGGCTTGTCGTATACCTCGCCCATGCTGATGAACCACTCATCTACCAGGCGGAAAACCAGCTCGGAACGGCAGCGCCAGCAGGTGGGGTAGCGGTGGGCGTAGGGCTCAACAGTGTAAAGCAGATCCTTGCGGCGCAAATCTTCGAAGATAGGCTGCGATACATCCGCCACATGCAGCCCGCTCAGCCAGGCGAAATTGTCTACGAAGTAGCCTTCATCGTCAAGCGGGGCAACCAGTGGCAGGCCATATTCTCGCCCTAGCTGGAAGTCCTCGGCACCGCAGCCCGGGGCGATGTGAACGATACCAGTACCCTCCGTCTCGCCAACCGCTTCCCATAGGATGACCCGATGCGCCTGAGCAGGCGAAATTGTCACACCCTGGGTGAGCTCGGTCAGGTGGGTATAGCCGCCAGTTTTTTGGGCGGGGGGCAGGTCGTCAAAGGGGCCGTCATAGGTCCAGCCCTGCATATTGACGCCCTGCAGCTCCTCCAGCACCTCATACGGACCACGCAGCATGTGCAGTGTTCCCTTTGAGAGATAAAAGATCTCGTCCCCCTGGCGCACCTTGGCATAGGTCAGGTCAGGGCCAACGGCAGCTGCAACGTTGCTGGTGAGCGTCCAGGGTGTAGTGGTCCAGACCAGCAAAGATTCGGGCAGGCCACCCGAAGTGCGCCGACTACCGTCCGTTGCCCTCAATGGGAGCCTCAGGGTGATGGAGTCATGGGTCAGCTCGGCGTAGCCATCGGTGACGATCTCATGCTGGCTGATGCCGGTGGCGCAGCGCGGGCACCAGGGCATTACGTCGGCGCCGCGATACAGCCAGCCCTTCTCCCAACACTTCTTAATGAAGGTCCAGATCATGTAGTTGTTCTCATTTGAGAACGTGAAGTAGCTCCCACCCAGGTCTGCCAAACCGAGCTGACCGACGATCTGCTCCACCGTGTTGGTTACTGGGCCGTGTGTACCCTGAACGGTGATCACCTGGTAGGGGTCTTCTTCCATGAGGTCGGCGAGCCAGCGCAGTTGGTCGGGGTCATTCCAGTCCACCCAGTAACCGAGGCGGATGGACTGCTCTGTCTGCACAGCGGCATAGCGCAGCACGCGCGCCTTGCACTTGCGCACGAACTGCTCTAGGCCAAACTCCTCGATGTCTTTCTTGGTGCGAAACCCCATCTCGCGCTCGACTTCGACTTCTACCCACAAACCCTGGCAATCGAAGCCATTCTGGTAGCGCAGCTTGCGGCCGCGCATGGTCCAGAAGCGCTGGAACAGGTCTTTATAGGTGCGTCCCCAACCATGGTGCACGCCCATGGGGTTGTTGGCGGTAATTGGACCGTCGATAAATGACCAGTGAGGGTCGTTCGCATGCAGCTCGCGCAGCTTCTGGAAGGCGTTGCTCTTTTTCCAGAAATCGAGCAGCTCACGCTCCTGGGCAGGGAAATCTACTTTGTTGGGCACTTCCTTAAATGGCATAGCAACTCCAAACGAAATTAGAAATTCGAGAGCGGATGGGCAGCGAAAAAAAATAACAATCACCCTGCCCTTCGCGCTCACAAAAAGAAAAACTCCCGCCCCTATCAGGGACGAGAGTCGCAAACATCGCTCCCGCGGTACCACCCTGGTTCCCGAGACTTCGGGCAACTCAGCTCAGTGAACAGATACCAGTGATCAGTTGTCTGATCGCTAAATCTCTAATCACTGGCCCGGGTAACGGGGGGCAGGCCCGGCGCATCTACTTGGGGGACGTTCGACTTGCGGCTCCGGAAGGATTTTCAGCCCGATGGTCTGCCCCGGCTCACACCACTCCCGGGTTCGCTGCCAGCCTGGTCAGGCTTACTCGTTTCCATCATCGCCTTTTTCGGTTAAGTTGGGTTGGATTATGCCATAATTTGGCGAGATGGTCAACGGCGGTGATATAATGCCATTTTATTTAAGGGCTAAATTGACCACCACAATCGTATCTTCAATTGCGCTATTCATCTTCGCGGCTGCCATCCTCTACGCCTCTGTGGGGCACGCCGGCGCCTCCGGATACCTGGCTGTCATGGCGCTTTTCGGCGTGGCGCCCGAGATCATGAGACCTACCGCACTGGCCCTAAACGTCCTGGTAGCCACGATTGGTACAATCAAGTTCTACCGCGCTGGATATTTTTCCTGGTCGGTTTTTTGGCCGTTTGCCCTGACATCCATTCCCTTTTCATTTATCGGAGGCAGCCTGACACTGCCCAGCTCAGTGTACAAGGTCATTGTAGGCCTGGTGCTGCTCTACGCTGCTTTTCGGCTTTTCTGGACGAAAAAGGATGATCTGAACCCCCTGGCGGTTAAGAAGGGTCCGCTCCCTGTGGCGCTGGTTTTCGGGGCTGGGATTGGGTTGCTGTCCGGTTTGGTGGGCGTGGGCGGAGGTATTTTCCTCAGCCCACTGCTGATTCTCATGAAATGGGCGGATGTCAAGCAGACCTCGGGTGTCTCGGCGGCGTTTATTCTGGTGAATTCGATCGCCGGGCTGTCGGGACAGATCGCCAGCCTGACCCATCTGCCTGGTGCTATACCCTACTGGGCGGTGGCGGCGGGCATCGGCGGTTGGATCGGTGCGGAATATGGCAGTCGCCGCTTAGGCAGCCTTACCTTGCGCCGCCTGTTGGCTCTGGTCCTGGTGGTTGCCGGGGTGAAGATGATCTTAATATAAAAGAAGTTACGCAGTGGGATACGTGGCAGGGGGGTTTGGGCAGGCATCGCCCGCCCAAACCCCCCTCCTTTCCTCTTCAACTGCGTAAGTCCTAATAAAGACCCGTTCTTATTGCGACCACCAGGAGGGGGTGCGATCCCAGCGGTGGTCTCGCAGCTCCTGGTGCAGCGCCTCGGGCAATGGACCGGTGGCGCTGCAGGCGATGTTACTCTCCACATGGCGTAATTTACGCATGCCAGGGATGATGGTGCTGACATCGGGGTTGTTGAGTATGAAGCGCAGCGCCATCTCGGGCATGGTCATGCCGGGCGGCACGAGCGGTCTGAGCCGCTCGGCATGCTCCACGCTGCTTTTCAAATTCTCCGGCACGAAGTAGGAATTGCGCCAGTCGCCTGAGGGCCACTTGCTGTCCAGCGTCAGGGTGCCGGTCAGCGTGCCCTCGTCGAAGGGGACGCGGGCAATGATCCCTACATCCATCTCCCGGCAGGCGGGGAAGAGCTCATCCTCGGGATTCTGGTCGAAAATGTTGTAGATCACCTGCACTGCATCGATCAAGCCAGATTTCACCGCCCTGACACCATTCCACGGCTCCCAGCGGTTGATGCTGATGCCTACCGCACCCACTACCCCCTCGCGCTTGAGGTCGTCGAAGGCTGCCGCCCAGCGCGAGTCGTCCACCCAGCTATCTTCCCAGGTATGAAACTGCACCAGATCGAATCTATCCAATCCGGAGTTTACCAGGCTTGAGTGCACGTAGAAGCGGATGTGATCGGGTGGGTAGCAATCATCCAAGGCAAATTCACGGCGGCTGGGCCACTTGCGGTTCTTGGGCGGAACTTTAGTGGCGGTGTACAGCTTGCGATCCGGGTTTGCCCGCACCAGGTCCCCCAACAGCCCTTCGCTGTGCCCAGCCCCGTATGCCCAGGCGGTGTCGAAAAAGTTGCAGCCCAAATCGACGGCGCGCTGCAAGGACTGGAGCGATTCCTGGTCGTCGGAGCCTGTCCACTCGCCCATGCCCCACATGCCATAGCCGATGTCGCTGACCATCCATCCCGTTCTGCCAAACTTGCGGTTTTTCATGTATCACTCTTCCAATGTGCTGATATCTCCCTCGGGCAAGCCCAAGGCACGTGCTTTGAGAAGGCGGCGCATGATCTTACCGGAGCGAGTTTTGGGCAGGCTATCCATAAAAGTGACGCTCTCGGGGCGGGCGATGGGGCCGATCTCGTGACCGACGTGGGCGCGCAGCTCCTCCGCCAGCTTGTCGCTCTTCTCTACCCCCGCCTTGAGGATCACGTAGGTGTGAATGGCGTTGCCCTTTAGCTCGTGAGGTAGACCAATCGCAGCGGCCTCCGCCACATCTGGGTGGCTGACCAGAGCGCTCTCCACCTCGGCGGTGCCCAGCCGGTAGCCACTGACCTTGATGACATCGTCGATACGCCCGATGACCCAGATATAGCCATCCTTGTCTTTGCGGGCGGAATCGCCGGCCTGATACATGTTCCCATATTTCCCCCAGTACTGCTCCTTATAGCGCTCGGGGTCTTTCAGGATGGTGCGCAGCATACCGGGCCAGGGTTTCTTGATCACCAGGTAGCCCTCTTCTCCCGCGGGCACAGGCTTGCCGTCGTCATCCACCACCTCGGCATCGATTCCAAAGAGCGGGCGGGTGGCAGAGCCGGGCTTGAGCGGAGTGATGGGCAGTGGCGAGATCATAAAGCCGCCTGTCTCGGTCTGCCACCAGGTATCCATAATGGGGCAGCGTCCCTTGCCGATGACGGTGTGATACCATTTCCAAGCCTCAGGGTTGATCGGCTCGCCTACGGAGCCCAGCAGGCGCAGGCTGCTCAGGTCGTGACGATTAGGCCAGGCCTCGCCAAAGCGCATCAGGCCGCGGATGGCGGTGGGGGCGGTATACAGGATGGTGATGCCGTGGTTCTCCACCATCTTCCACCAGCGGTTGGGGTAAGGATGGTTGGGGGCACCCTCGTACATGAAGCTGGTGGCGCCATTGATCAGGGGACCATAGACGATGTATGAGTGCCCGGTCACCCAGCCGGGGTCTGCAGCGCACCACCAGCGGTCCTCGTCCTTGATATCGAAGACATACTTCAGCGTGGAGTAGGTATAGACCATGTAGCCGCCGTGCGTGTGCACCACCCCCTTGGGGCGCCCGGTAGTGCCGGAAGTGTACAGGATAAACAGCGGGTCTTCGGCATCCAACTCCTCGGTATAAGACGTGATGGAGGCAATGGGCAGGCCCATCAGGTCGTGATACCAGTAATCACGCCCAGCTTCCATGTAGATATCCTGCCCGGTGCGTTTGACCACGATGCAGTTCTCGATGGTGGGCTGGCGGGCGATGGCCTCATCAGCAATATCCTTTAAAGCGACGATCTTGCCGCGCAGCCAGCCGCCGTCGGCGGTGATCAGCACCCGGCTCTGGGCGTCCTCGATTCGCTCTGCTAGCGCCTCCACGCTGAAGCCGCCGTACACCACGCTGTGGGGGGCGCCAATCTTGGCGCAGGCCAGCATGGCGATGACCATCTCGGGGATGCGCGGCATGTAGATGGTGACGATGTCGCCTTTCTTCACACCCATGCTGCGCAGCACATTGGCAAATTTGCACACTTCGCGGTGCAAGGAAAAGTACGAGAAAGTGCGCATATCACCCGGCTCGCCTTCCCACACCAGAGCCAGCTTGTTCTTGCGGTAGGTCTTCAAGTGGCGGTCCAGGGCGTTATGCACGATGTTGGTCTTGCCGCCCACGAACCACTGGAAGAAAGGCGCCTTGCTGTCGTCCAGCACTTTGTCCCATTTTTTATACCAATCTAACTCATCGGCGCGCTCACCCCAGAAACCTTCAGGGTCTTGGATGGAGTACTGGTAGAGCGACTCATATTCTTGAATATGAGCTGCCTGGGTGATTTCTGGTGAGGGGTAATACACCTCGCCTTCTAACTGGGTATCTTTTTTAGCGGACTGAGCCATGTTTCCTCTCCTTTGGTGGGTTGCTGTATTTGGTTAAAGATAGCACATTACAGGCTAGACAGAGTAGATTGAGAGCAATAGAGTAATAGAGAATGAGAACCTGTATAGGCCTTCATTTTAAGAAAAGGAAGGCATGTTGTCAATGTTGACAGGAAAAGCCATAAACAATCACACTTGACAAGAACAACACTATCAACTAAAATAATATTTAGTTGTACCTAAAAACATCGTTGAATAATGATATTTCTTATTTTGGGACTTACGCAGTTGAATAGGGAAGAGGGGGAGTTTGGGGGGGCGCAGCCCGCCCAAACTCCCCCATCACCTCTCGAACTGCGTAACTTATGAGATATTTACCATTAGACGGAGTTTAGAAAAAGCGCTTGTCAACCACTGGCGAGGTTGAATTGTTTAATCTGGACCTGATTATGAATTGTTGGGTTTCCCCTATGATTAAATATATGATATTTGTCTCTTGATTTCCTATTTCAATTTTGCTATAATGTTATCGATAACGGGA
>DATCYX010000219.1:0-23511 GCA_036526235.1 Anaerolineales bacterium
TCCACTAATACGTCCAGAGTCTTGCCCACCAGCATCTGGTTTTTCTCCAATGAGATGTGCTGCTGGGCTTCCATCAGGCGATTATAGCGCGCCTCCTTGACCTCGGGCGGGATGGGGTCACCGAGCGGCTCGCTGGCAGTGCCCGGCTCGAAGGAGAACTGGAACGTGCCCAGGCGGTCGAAGCGAATCTGGTTCACGAAATCCAACAGCGTCTGAAACTCTTCTTCGGTCTCACCAGGGTAGCCCACAATGAAGGTGGTACGCAAGGCCAGCTCGGGCATAGAGGCGCGCATTTTTTCCAGGGTGCGATGCACCCAGTCCATGTTTGCGGGGCGGCGCATGCGCCGCAGCATCGCAGGGTGAGCGTGCTGCAGAGGCATATCCAGGTAGGGGAGCACCTGCGGCTGGCTGGCCATGACTTCCATCAGGCGGTCGGTGACGTAACCGGGGTAGGCATACATGACGCGTATCCAGTCCACATGCGGGACGGCGCGCACCAGGTCTTCCAGCAATTGCGCCAGGCCATCTTTCATCCCCAAGTCGTGCCCGTAATCCGTTGTATCCTGGGCGATAAGGACCAGCTCGCGAACACCCATCTCCTGCAAAGCGCGGGCTTCATTCAGGATGGCACCCACCGGGCGGCTGACCGCGGTGCCCTTGATCAGCGGGATGGCGCAGAAGGCGCAAGGTCGCCGGCAACCGTCAGCGATCTTGACATAAGCGCTGGCACCCTGCACCGCAGCGCGCAGCGCGCCACCCTCATCGGTTCCCACCGTGGGTGCGTCCGGCAGATGGTAAATGGGCTCGGGGTGGGCACCGTCTCGCAAGCGGGTCACCACATCCACGATATCCATCCAGCGACGTGTCCCCAGGATGCCGTCGATGCCTGGCACTTGGCGGGCAACCTCGACGCCATAACGTTGTGTCAGGCATCCGGCTGCGATAAGCAGCTGGCCGCGGCGCTTGTGCGCGGCCAGATCGCTCAAAACCTGCAGCGATTCCTCTTTCGCCGGGCCGATAAAACCGCAGGTATTTACAATCACCACTTCTGCATTGGCGGCATCACCCTGCAGCCGGTAACCTGATCCAACCAGTAATTGCGCCATCGACTGCGAATCAACGGTGTTTTTCGCACACCCTAACGATACCAAGTGAAATGTTTTCGATTTCTTACTAGAGCTCATCAATAAGTTGATTCCTTGTTCTTAATATCTTACCTTCGGATAACAGTTCGGTCATTTCTCGAAATCCTGTCATCGCGAGCCTGCCGCAATTTGGCAGGCGAAGCGATCTCATATAAATGTCAGGAGATTGCCACGCCCCTGCGGGGCTCGCAATGACTCCTTTAGTGGATATTGTCCGAACTGTTCTGAAAATAGCCATTTTCATGTTTAGTGGTGAACACAGTTCATGAAGACTTTTGTCTTTTGTCTCAACCTCAGCTTAATATATCTTGAAAGCATAGTCACGCTCATGGAGTAGCTGTGACTCTGGGGGTGCGGCTGGGACGTGCCGTGGTGGTGGGCGTCATCGTCATGGTAGGTGTTGGGGATTGTATGCCCTGCAGGGTGTAGACCTGGTGAACCACCTCGCCATACAGGCCAATGATCCCGAGGTCATTTTGATTATAAAACACCTGTAACGCAGCTCCATTGCCTGTCACTATCTCAACCTTTTCCTCGCCAGAATACTGGTAGGCGCTGCCCGGAATAACACGCCCTTCAAACTCCACCTCTCCATCCACCAGCACGCGCATCCAGGTGCGCTGGCGTACAGTGACATAGACCTGGACAAACTCCCCGCTGGCAAGGGGTGGCAGGGCCTCCTGGGCGGTGCCTTCGGTTGGCTGTGCCAAGGCAGCCACAGGTGCCGGGATAGTTGCCGTGGGCGGCACAGGCGATGGTGAAGGGGATTCAACAGGCGTGGCCAGCAGGACGGCTGCAATGGGGGGAGCAGTAGGAGCAGGCTGCTGCTCTTCCCGCAGGGCGTTAATGCGAATGGCAGCCCACAGGGCAAATCCGACTAGCACTACCACCAGGGATAGGCCAACCAGCAACTCGGCGGAAAATAAGCGCCGCAGCAAGGACGGTGGGCGGGGAGGGCGACGTTCGGCGCGAGGGCGCGGGGGCTGCTTTATCGCCTGTCGCTCAACCAGCTTAGCCTGCAAGCCATCAGCAAAGCGCAAAAGCAGAGGCTCAGGATTCATCCCCAGAAATTCAGCATAGTTGCTGAGCATGCCGCGTCCCTGCACCGGCGAGGGCAAGCGATCTAATTCACCCGCCTCGAGCGCCTTTAGATAAAAGATACGCAGGTGGGTGTGTCGCTCGACGTCGTCTAAAGACAGGCCCAGCACATCGCGCTGCTGGCGCAGCTTCAGGCCAATCTCAGTGAAGGCTGTGGTTGCCTCAGCCGGGCTGGCGAGTGGCTCGGCAGAATCAGCTGAGACAGGCTCAGCCTGAGCTTCAGGTGGAGCAGGGGCAACTGGGGGCTCAGAGGCCAGCCCCTCCAGCTCGCCCAGCAATGTCTTAACATTCAACCCAAGGTATTCGGCATAAATACGCAGGAAACCGCGCGCCTGCACCAAAGAGGGCACTCTGGAGAGATCACCGGCTTCCAATGCTTGCAAGTAATGGACGCGCAGGTGCGTCGCTCTGGCGACTTGCTCCAAGGTGAGCGATCGCGCCTGGCGTGCTTGCTGGAGCTGTTGACCGATCGACTCTGACATTACGGTTACCAGGTATGATTACGGCAACAGGGGCGGGGTTTCCAGACGCTGGTTGGTTACCCCGCCCCTGTGGATGCTACACAGGAGCGCTGTTTCCTGCCCGGACGGAACTACTCAGCAGCTTTTGCAGGCGCCTCTGTATCAGGCTGAGCTTCCTCAGCCACTTCAGCTTCTGGCTCTGACTCTTCAGCCACTTCCGCCTCTGGCTCTGGCACTTCAGCCACTTCTGCCTCTGGCTGAGCTTCTTCGATCACTTCCGCTTCTGGCTCTGGCACTTCAGCCTCTTCGGCTTCTGGCTCTGAAACTTCGGCCACTTCTGCCTCTGGCTCTGACACTTCAGCCACTTCTGCCTCTGGCTCTGAAACTTCGGCCACTTCTGCTTCTGGCGCTGACACTTCAGCCACTTCTGCTTCTGGCGCTGACTCTTCAGCTACTTCAGCCTCAGCCACTGCTTCAGCGGCAACTTCCTCCTCGCCCAGATCGACCGTCTCTCCCTCACGGTAGACGATCACCCGCACTTCGGGGACCAGATCGATAGTGAGGCGCACATGAATATTATGTTCGCCCAGCGTGCGCAGGGGCTGTGCGTCCAGCTGGCGGCGATCGATTTCCAGGCCCAGCTTATCCTGAATAGAGTCGGCAATCATCTGGGAAGTGATGGAACCGTACAATTTTCCGGTCTCTCCAGCCCTAGCCGGAAAGGCAAGGGTGAGCTTAGCTAACCGTTCGGCGATCCCGCTCATCTCCTGGTTGAGGGCTGCGCGGCTGGTCTCTGCGCGGGCGCGGATGTGCTCCACCTGTTTCAAAGCCCCGGGGGTAGCCAGCACTGCCAGACCTTGCGGGATCAGGTAGTTGCGACCATAGCCATCGGCGACTCTTTTGACATCGCCAGCGCGACCAAGTTTATACACGTCTTCCAATAACAAAACTTTCATTTCTTTCTCAAGCCCTTTCAATAGAATGTCTCGACATACAAACCCGGGCGAAGGGTACAACGCTCCGGGCAGGGGGATTTTACCAGATATTTTAAGAAATTGGGCACAAACCGCTCTCCATCCCGCAAACGCCCGATTTCGCCATTATAATCAAGCCATGCCTTCCAGAGACCGCTCCTTCCGTGTCGAGGCGGTGGTGCTGCGCCACAGTGACTGGGGTGAGGCTGACCGCCTGCTGTGGCTGTTCACGCGCGAGATGGGCAAGGTGAAAGCGGTGGCAAAGGGCGTCCGCAAGCTGCGTTCTCGCAAGGCAGGTCACCTCGAGCCGCAAACGCGCGTCAACCTGCTGCTGGCACGCGGGCGCGATATCCTGCTTGTCACCCAGGCAGAGACAGTGGAAGCCTTCCTGCCCTTGCGGGAAGATCTTAAGCTGTGGGAGTATGCCTGCCACATTATCGAGCTGCTTGACCGTTTCACGTATGAAGAAGACGAGAATCGGGCTCTATACCGCTTGCTTGTGGACACGCTAGGGCGGTTAGCCAGACAGCCGCAAGCGGAATTGGTGGTGCACTACTACGAGATACGCCTCTTGGATTTACTGGGCTACCGCCCGCATCTATTTCACTGCGCAAACTGCAGCAAAGAGATCCAGCCAGTAGACCAGTATTTCTCCGCAGATCAGGGGGGTGTGTTGTGCCCATCTTGCGGGCGAGAGGTGAAAGGTGCGCGTCCCATCACCATGTCGGCGTTGAAATACCTGCGCCACTTCCAGCGCAGCAGTTTTAGCGAGGCCGCTCGTGCCCGCATCCCCCACAACGTGATGCGCGAGATCGAGGCGTTGATGGAATATTATTTGACTTATTTGTTGGAGCAGGGGTTAAATTCACTGGCGTTCATTCGCAGGATGAGAAGGGGAGAGATGAGCAACAAAGCGAGAGATCAAGAAATTATATGAACTGGTCATCCCCTTCGCTCAACTCACTAGCTAACTGTCCAATACCGTTGTAAATTATCATCAAGATGGGTACAATGGACGATGATATGGAGGAATTATGTCGGATTTTGATCTGGCACCCCTGCAGCCTGTATTAGCTGAATTCACTACCCAGGGGCGCACTGCCTTATTACCCGCCCTGCACGCCGCCCAGAAATTGTACGGGCACCTGCCCGAGCCGGTCGCCGCCGAGGTAGGCCGCGCCCTGGGTGTGCCCTTAGCCGATGTGTACGGCGTGATCGACTTTTACAGCATGTTCTACAGCCATCCTACCGGCAAGACGATGGTGCGCGTGTGCACCGATCCAGCCTGTGCGCTGGGTGGTGGCGAGGATGTGCTGGAGCGCCTGTGCCGCCAGCTCAACGTCAGTCCAGACGAACCCAGCCCCGACGGGGCATTCCAGGTGGAACGCGCCCCTTGCCTGGGGCTTTGCGAGCACGCACCGGCGGCCCTGGTGGGCGACCAGGCGGTCGGGGACGCCGGCTCGCTGCAGCTCGACGACCTGCTGTCGGGTCATGTTTCACCACTCCAAGCCGTGCTGGGTGGTGACCTGCGCCTCCTGACCGCCAACTGCGATAACGGGCAGCCGACATCCTTGCAAGAGTACGCCGCCCGAGGGGGATTCGCCGGGCTGAAGAAAGCTTTGCGCATGCCCCCCGACAGCGTGATCGCCGAAGTAAAGGCCTCCGGGTTGGTGGGGCGCGGCGGGGCAGCCTTCCCCACCGGGATTAAGTGGGAGGGCGCCGCCAAGGCCGAAGGCTCGCCAAAGTATGTGATTTGCAACGCCGATGAATCTGAGCCTGGGACGTTCAAAGATCGCCTCCTGCTGGAAGGTGACCCGCAGCTCATCCTCGAAGGCATGCTCATCGCTGCTTACGCCACTGGAGCAAGCCGGGGATATATCTACATCCGTGGCGAGTACCCCCATGCATACCAGATCATGGAAGACGCCCTTTCCCAGGCGCGCCAGGCGGGCTACCTGGGGGAAAATATCCTGGGAACGGGCTTCGAGTTCGACCTCGAGCTGCGCCTTGGCGCGGGGGCTTATATCTGCGGTGAGGAGACCGCCCTGTTCGAGTCTATCGAGGGCAAGCGCGGTTTCCCGCGCGTCAAGCCGCCCTTCCCCACCACCCACGGGGTGTTTGGAAAACCCACCGTCATTAACAATGTAGAGACGCTGTGTAACGTGCCAACCATCCTTCAGCACGGGGCAGCAGCCTACCGCCAGATGGGTACGGAGAAATCTCCAGGACCCAAGCTGTTCTGTGTCTCTGGCGACGTGGCTCGTCCCGGGCTGTACGAGGTGCCATTCGGCATCACCATCCGCCGCCTGGTGTACGACCTGGCAGGAGGCGTACGCGACGGGCGATCGCTGCAGACCATCCTGTTTGGTGGCGCCGCAGGGGCCTTCGCCACGCCTGACCAATTAGACGTTCGCATGAGCTTCGAAGATTTGCGCGCCGCGGGCTTGCCGCTGGGTTCTGGTGTAGTGATGGTCTTCGACGAGCGGCGCGACCTGCGCGATGTGCTGGTACGGTTGGGACGATTCTTCGCCCACGAATCGTGTGGCAAGTGTTACCCCTGCCAGCTTGGCACGCAACGGCAGTACGAGATCCTCTCCCGGCTGGCAGCAGGTGAGACGCGGCCTGGCGATGCCGAGCGCCTGTCTGATGTGGGCTGGACCATGACGGACGCTTCGCTGTGCGGCTTGGGACAAACTGCTGCCACGGCGGTGCTGAGTGCCATGAAGATCTGGCCTGAACTATTTGGAAATTAAGAAGAGATGCCGCGCTGCGCGAATTACACAAATGCTTAGCGATATTCGCGTAATTCGCGGATATTACCCATATTATTCGAAGGAGCTCGCATGCCAGAGAAAGTAACGCTTACCATCGACGGCTCTTCGGTAACTGTCCCGGCAGGGACCACGATCCTCAAAGCCGCCGAGCAAATCGGCGAAAAGATACCCACGATCTGCTATCACGATCATTGCACGGCAAACGCCCTGTGCCGCTTGTGCGTGGTAGAGGTAGAAGGCGCGCGCGTGCTCAGCCCTTCCTGCGTAGCACAGGTAAGCGAGGGCATGAAAGTAGAGACGCGCAGCCCCAAGGTGGAGCGCAGCCGGCGCACCATCCTGGAGATGCTGGCCTCGGCGGTGGACCTGTCAGAGGCGCCGGAGATCCTGGACTTCATGGGAGAGTATGACGTTCATGACGAGCCCTTCCCAGGGAGCGAGCGACGCCAGCCACCCCTGTTGGACGATAATCCCATGTACATGCGTGACTACGCCAAGTGCGTGTTGTGCTGGCGCTGTGTACAGGTATGCGCCGATGACGCCCAGTACACCTACGCGATCAACTTCAGCGGGCGTGGCTTCGAGACCTCCATCGGCACATTTTTCGATAAAACCATGCCTGATACCACCTGTGTGTTCTGCGGACAGTGCGTGGGCGTGTGCCCCACTGGTGCATTGAAGCCCAAGCGTGAATGGCTGCTCGAGCAGGGGATGACCCCGGATGAGGTCATGCAGATGACGCGCACCGAACGCAGGGGGAAGCGAGATTCGAGAGTAGAGACTCGAGAGTAGAGAATCGAGAAACGCAGATTACGAATCCCCAATCTCGATGCTCGAATCCCGATTCTCTTTTTGGAGGCAACAATGATCAAGCCTGACCGAGTAGTATCGACCACCTGCCCTTATTGCGGGGTTGGATGTAACCTGGAATTGCACGTCAAGGACGAAACAATTTATCGGGTGACCTCACCCTTCGACGCCGTGGTGAACCAGGGGAACCTGTGCGTGAAAGGGCGCTTTGGCTACGATTTTGTCTATCACCGCCGGCGAGTGACAACCCCACTGCTCCGCAAGGTGCGCCAGGAGCCTGGAAAGCGCACGCAAGCCTTCGAGCGGGATGATTGGCGCCAGGTCTCCTGGGATGAAGCGCTGGATTACGTAGCTGACCGGCTGGTAGAAATCTATCGCCGCGATGGGCCAGACGCCCTGGCAGTATATTGCTGCGCCAAGGCCACCAACGAGGATAACTACCTGCTACAGAAGATGTTTCGCTCCCTGTTCCGCACCAATAACGTAGACCACTGCACGCGCCTGTGCCATGCTGGCTCGGTGGTGGCGCTGCAGCAGGCAGTCGGATCGTCAGCCATGAGCAACACCGCCTCCGAGGTGATCAAGAGCGATGTATTCATCGTCACCGGCTCGAACACACCCGAGAACCACCCCATCATCGCACTGCAGATGAAAGCAGCCGTGATGAAGCACGGCGCCAAGCTGATCGTGATCGACCCGCGGCGCTCAGAGCTGTGCGACTTTGCCACCCTGTGGCTGCCGCTCAAGCCAGGCACGAACGTGCCCGTATTTAGCGCCATGGCGCACGTCATTATCCGAGATGGCCTGGTCAACCGCCAGTTCGTGGAGCAGCGCACCGAGGGCTTCGACGAGTTTGCCCGCTCCTTGGAGAAGTTCACCCCAGAGTATGCCGAGATGGTTTCAGGGGTAAAGCGCGACCTGATCGTGCAAGCAGCGCACATGTACGCCAGCGCCGAGCGAGGGGCTATTTACTGGGGCATGGGCATTTCGCAGCTCTCGCATGGCACTGCCAGCGCCCTGGCAGTCATCCACCTGGCGCTGCTCACCGGGCACATCGGGCGAGAGGGCACCGGGCTGAATCCCTTACGGGGACAGAACAACGTGCAGGGCGCGTCAGACATGGGCTCCATGCCTTACCATTACCCGGGCTACATGCTGGTAGATAATCCCGACAATGCGGCCAAATGGGAGCGGGCCTGGAATATCGAACCCGGCGGGTTGAGCCTGAAACGCGGGCTGACCACTACCGAAATCCTCTCCCACGCTCGCCCTGGCGGAGTGCGATCGCTCTACATTATGGGTGAAAACCCGATGATGAGCGAGCCCAACCTGAACCTGACCCGCCACCACATGGAACAGCTCGAGTTCCTCGTGGCGCAGGACCTGTTTATCAACGAATCCGGAGCGTTTGCCGATGTGATCCTGCCATCTACTTCCTGGGCAGAAAAAGACGGCACATTCACCAACACTGACCGGCGGGTGCAGCGCGTGCGCCAGGCAATCGCCCCACGCGGAGATTCGCGCCCCGACTGGCAGATCATCTGCGACCTGGCCAAGCGCATCGAGGCTCGCCTGGGGCGCCCAAATTCCACAGGCTGGGATTATGCCCAGCCTCCCGAGGTGCTGGCCGAGGTGGGCCGCGTGGTGCCGGAATTTACCGGCGTGACCTACGAGCGCTTAGAAGAGAGTGGCTTGCAGACACCGGTATGGGATGAAAGCCATCCGGGCACACCTTACCTGTTCAGCCAGAGCTTTCCACGCGGGCGGGGCAAGTTCCACCCGCTGGAGTTTGTGCCCAGCGTGGAGCTACCTGACGACGAGTACCCCTTCATCCTGAGCACCGGGCGGGTGCTGGAGCACTGGCACGGCGGGACGCTCACCCGCCATTCTAAGCTGGACGATCTTTACCCGGAGGCGCGGGTGGAATTGCACCCTACCGATGCAGCCCTGATCGATATTCGCGACGGTCAAGCGGTGCGCGTCTCTTCGCGGCGCGGGACGGTGGCGCTGCGCGCCACGGTGACCGAGAAGACCCGCGCCGGGGTGGTCTTTATCCCCTTCCACTTTGCCGAGGCTGCCGCCAACCTGCTGACCATTGACGCCCTCGACCCGCAGGCCAAGATCCCGGAATTCAAAGCCTGCGCGGTGAAGATCGAGCCGGTCAGCGACGCGGACCTGCCGCACCCGGAGGCTGTGCTACGGCGGGGGAGGTATTAAGGCAACGCGCCAAATCATCAGGCGTACGGATCGAGATTAATAGAGGTTTTGTAGCCATCATTCCAGTGCCGTGGGGACGGCAGCCGCACCAATCTTGACAAAATAGAACGCATGTGCTATTATTCACAAAAGGTTTTCGTCCAATCTGTACATCTATTGGGAGGGAGTGCCATGTCTCACCCGTGCGAAATCACGGAGCAGCCTGCTCAGCCCACACTGAGCATCCGCACCAGGGCTGCGGTGCAGAATCTACCCCAGGTGCTGGGGGATGGCTATGGAGCCATCATGCAATACCTGGGCGAGCTGGGGATAAGCCCAACAGGACATCCATTCGTAATCTATTACAACATGGACATGCAAGATTTAGACATCGAGCTGGGCTTCCCCGTATCCCAGCCGCTGCCGGGCAAGGGTCAGATCCACGCTGCCCGCATGGAGGGGGGTAAAGTCGCGGAGTACCTATATGTCGGTCCCTACGCAGATTGCGGGCCCGCTTACGAGGAATTGGCCCAATTCGTCAAAGATCAGGGTTATGAAGCCACCGGCGTGGCCATCGAGTATTACCTCAACGACCCCAGCCAACCACCCTACGAAGAGCCACAAACCCGCATTGTTTTGCCGCTGAAAAACACCTGATCAAGTTATTTACACCCCAAAGGGCACAAAAGTAGCAAACATAGAACACCCCAATTTAATAATTGTTGGATTTTGTAGTTCGTATGCCCACCCCCTCGTTCCCCCTCCCACCGCCTGCGGCTTCGGGAGGGGGGATGATTGACGCATATCACAGTATTCCTTATAATGAGTTTGGGCGGTGAAATCACCAACAATTTATCTCCGCTGGATGGCACTGGAGCATGGATAATGTCCTGTAAAAATTACCTGGTCGATATGGATGGGGTGCTGGTGCGCGGCACCAGCACTATCCCTGGCGCAGCCCAGTTTATCGATCGCCTGGTGACCTGCGGCTGCAAATACCTGATCCTGACCAATAACCCGCTTTACACGCCGGGCGACCTGGCTCACCGCCTCCAGGTAGCCGGGTTGGATGTCCCAGAGACGCATATCTTCACCTCTGCGCTGGCAACTGCCCAATTCCTGGATCGCCAGAAACCTAAGGGCAAAGCCTTTGTGATCGGAGAGAGCGGTCTGACTTCCGCCATCCACAGTGTGGGCTACATCATTACGGACCTCGAGCCGGATTACGTCATCCTGGGCGAGACCTTTGCTTACAACCTGGAGCTTGTCACCAAAGCGATCCGATTAATCTCGGCAGGGGCGAAGTTCATCGCCACCAATCCAGACCCATCCGGGCCTTCCGAGAGCGGGCTGGTCCCCGCTTGCGGGGCGATGGCAGCCCTGATCGAGAAAGCCAGCGGGGTCTCACCGTTCTTTGTTGGCAAGCCGAACCCGTTGATGATGCGCATGGCGCTCAATTATCTGGATGTCCATTCCGAGAACACCGTGATGGTCGGCGACCGCATGGACACGGATATCATTACAGGTGTCATGTCTGGAATGGAAACCATTTTGGTGCTCAGCGGGGTAACAAAACAAGGCGAGATAGACCGTTATCCATACCAGCCGACCTATATCTATGATTCAGTGAAGGATATCGAACCGTGCAAACCGAAGAAACGCGTAAAGGAGTGAAGCATGTCTGAAGAGAAAGTTCGAACCGAAGAATTTGAGGTCAGTGGCGACGAACTGGTAGCCAAGATCAAGGAGCTGGTGCACGAGGGCAATATCCGGCGCATCAGCATCCGCAACGAGGAGGGCCGCACCCTGATCGACCTGCCGCTCACCATCAGCGTGGTGGGGGCGATCCTGGTGCCGCAACTGGCGGCGCTCGGCGCGATTGCCGCACTGGTAACGCATTGCACGATCGTTATCGAGAAGGTGGACGAGTAGAGCCGGAATCATCCTCCCGCAGGTTTAAAACCTGCGGAAGGCAGGGGGAATAACAAGATTTTGTTGGTCTAATTAGGACAACTATGACAAATATCACTAATCTTGTAGGATTCTCGACCCGTTGACAAGCCAAGGTTATTTGCTACAATAAAATACGAGAAACTGTGCAAGATTTCACAGCAAATTTCTAAGCGCTAGCTACCCTCTACACCAAGGGCTGACAACAAACCTTGTTGCCGAATCCGCCCTTTCTGCACTGGCAGGGAGGGCGGTTTGCGCTTATAGCAGACCTTAATAACTTTGAACAAAGACCCTAAAGGTGACGAGCGCCTTTAGGGTCTGGCTCAGATCAAACTAACCTCGGCAGGGGGACGTTCATCCGTTCGATGGTATTGCTTTAGTCCCTATGCCGTATGGTTTATTTGGCAGATCGCTATTCGCTACGCACCGCATAGCTTGGAACATACCTTATGCAGTCGAACCGTTTGCCCAACTTACAACCTAAGCCTGCCGCCGCCATGGTGGTTGGCGGCGGAATCGGCGGGATGCGCGCGGCCTTAGATCTGGCAGAAGCTGGATTGAAAGTCTACCTGGTGGAATACACGCCATGCCTGGGTGGGAGAGTGGCACAACTTGGATACATGTTCCCACAACATGACTGCGTGCTCTGCCGGGGCACACCTGACCATGGTTACGGCTGCACCCGTCCGTCGCTTTCCCCCGCGTATATCCAGCAAAACCAACATCCGAATATCGAAATTCTCACCAATACCCACGTAGTGGATGTGGAAGGACAGGCTGGTGATTTCACTGTCTCGCTGCGCATCGAGCCAACCTACGTCGATGCGGCGCGCTGTATCAACTGCGGCTACTGCGCCGAAGCCTGCCCGGTGGAATTACCAGACAGCTACCAGCAAGGCATGGTGACGCGCAAGGCAGCCTACAAAGTCGCGGCACGCGCCGCACCGGATGCCTTCGTCATCGATCGAGGACCGTATTGCGATGCTTGCGGCAAATGTGTCGAAGTTTGCCCCAGCGGGGCGATCGATCTGGAGGAACAACCGCGCCTGATCTCCATCGCCGTGGGAGCTATCATCCTGGCGCTTGGATTCCAGATCTATGACCCACGCTTGCTGGGAGAACTGGGGTACGGGCGATTTTCGGATGTGGTGCACGCCATGGAGTACGAACGTCTGGCGAGCCGCTCCGGGCCAACAGAAGGTACCATTGTGCGCCCATCCAACCACGAGCCGCCGCGCTCGATTGCCTGGCTACAATGTATTGGCTCACGCGATACGAACAATACCTTCTGCTCATCCATCTGCTGCATGTACGCCACCAAGGAAGCCATCTTGGCCAAACAACGCCTGGGGGGTGAGGTAGACTGCCGCATCTTTATCATGGATGAGCGAGCCTTCAACAAAGAATACAGCACCTACTTCTCTATGGCGCGCCAGAAGCACGGCATTCAGTATACGCATTGCCGGGTGTCAGCTATTCAAGAGGATCCACTCACTCACGACCTGATCGTGCAATACGCTGACCCGGATGGCAAGTCCCACCAGGAACGCTTTGAGATGGTGGTTCTCGCCACCGGTTTGCAGCCCCCCGAATCGGCGCACCATTTCACCCAGATGCTCGACCTGGAGCTGAATGAGTATGGCTTTTGCCACACAGACAAATTCACCCCCTTGCAGACGACCCACTCCGGGGTCTTCGTAGCCGGGGCATTCTCGTCGCCCAAGGAGATTTCTGAGACCATCTTGGATGCCAGCGGAGCGGCGGCAGAGGTGATGCGCCTGCTCAATGAGCGCCTGAACACCTACACCTATACCCGCAAGTGGCCGTTTATCACAACCGAAGACCTGCCACCCGAACGCGATGATAGCCAGGAACCGCTGCAAGTAGGAGTATTTACCTGCTCCTGCGGCGGCACAATCGGGGAGGCGATCGACATACCTTCCCTGGCACGCCAGGCGAATGGCTGGCCGAATGTGACCCACGTCGAGGCGATGGACTTCGCCTGTTTCCCAGAGGGGATCAGCCAGCTGCAAGAGCGAATTCAAGAGAAAGGTTTGAACCGTGTCGTGGTGGCCGCATGTAGCAACCGCACACACGACTCGCTCTTCCAGCGCGCCATTCGCCAGGTTGGTCTGAATCCCTACTATTTGGAATTGGTGAACTTGCGTGAACAATGCAGCCGGGTGCACGTCTGGCAGTCCGAGCAGGCCAACCGTAAGGCACAGGAGCTGGTACGCATTGCCGTTGGGCGCGCTTCAAAAGCGAAGCCAGTGCACAAGCAACTGCACCAAGCCCGGCCCTCCGCCCTGGTAATCGGGGGAGGCCTGGCGGGCATGACCGCAGCCCTCGCTATCGGCGACAGCGGTTATAACGTGCACCTGATTGAACGCACCGAGGTCTTGGGCGGCAACCTACAGAACTTGTATTACGTCGCCGAAGGCTATAATCCACGTCGCTTGGGGCGCGATCTGATCAACCGCGTGCGCGCCCACTCGCGCATTGCTGTCTTAACCCGGGCAGAGCTGGTGCGTCACGAGGGGCATATGGGTGACTTCCGCTCAACGCTGCGTGTCTCGCGTCCAGATGGCTCTTCTGAGGTGATTACCATCGAGCATGGCGTGACCATTGTCGCCACCGGCGGTCATGAGACACGCCAGCATCCCTGGCTAAGCCTGCCAGGGGTGATCACCCAGCGCGAACTCGAAGAGATGGTCATTCATAGACCCAAGGAGATCGCCGATCTAAAAGATGTGGTGATGATCCAGTGCGTCCAGGCAGAAGGAGCCCCCCAGTACTGCTCGAGAGTGTGCTGCACCAACACCATCAAGAACGCCATCCGGCTGAAGTTATTTAATCCAAACTGCCGGGTGAGCGTGTTGTATAAGAACATCGTCACTTATGGCTTCCGCGAAGAGTTCTACAATGAAGCGCGCCGTTTAGGTGTGATTTTTATCCGCTACACAGACGACTTCCCACCCGAACTTAAAATCACGGACAAGCATATTGAGGTGCACGCCCGTGACCTCTCCTTGGGTCGTTGGTTGAAGCTCCCAGCCGATCTGATTACGCTGAGCATGCCGATCATCCCATCGGAAGGGACAAGGGAGCTGGCAAAAATCTTGCGCGTACCATTGTCCACCGAGGGCTTCTTCGAAGAGGCACAGATGAAATTGCGCCCGATGGACTTCATGCGTGAGGGGATTTTCCTGGCTGGCATGGCACACTACCCCAAGTTCATTGAAGAAAGCCTCACCCACGCCCTGGCAACGGCTGGTCGCGCCGTGACCTTGCTTTCACAGAGCAAGGCGCTTTACCTGGGAGGCGTGGTGGCGGAAGTGGATACATCCAAATGCGTGGGCTGCTTGACCTGCACGCGCACCTGCCCCTTCCAAATCCCCCAGGTGATCGAAATAGAAGGACGAGCGGGCGTGGGCGGCCTGGGAGGCGCAGCCTTCATCGAACCGGCACTGTGCCAGGGCTGCGGAACCTGTACGGGAGAGTGCCCAGCCAACGCAATTCAACTGGTCAACTACACTGATGAACAGGTCATGCTGAGAGAGGTCGGCGGATTGGGGCAGTGGCTGCCACTGATAGTGACAAACAACTAAAACATATCTCAAAACAAGGTGCGTGAGTGTTTATGAGATGAGCTCTAGGATAGTTGAGGTTTGATTTGATGAGCACTGAAGCCAGTACGGCGTTTGAACCCGAGATCACTGCCTTCTACTGCATTTACTGCGGTTATATGGCAGCAGATACAGCGGGTGCGCTGCACATCCAATATCCGGCTAACGTCAAGTTTGTGCGCCTGCCCTGTACAGGCAAGTCGGATATTCGCTATTTCCTGGAGGCTTTTGAGCAGGGCGCCGATGGGGTATATGTGGTAGCCTGCCCGCTAGGTAACTGCCACCACGTGCGCGGCAATGAGCGAGGGCATGCGCGCTTGACGCGAGCCAAACAGATACTGGATTCGATTGGCCTGGGTGGTGAACGCCTGGATATGTTTTTCATGTCGGGCAGCCAGGGACATTCCTTCGCTATGGCAGCCCAGACCATGACCGAGCGCATCCGAAAGATGGGTCCAAATCCCTTGAAATTGCAGGCTGAAGGTAAAAAGATACAAGCTGTAACGGTAGAAGAGGAAGAAGAGAACAGCTTCCGTGGGAGGAAGAAAAAATGACACCTGTTGGTGCGGTAATGGTAGTGGGCGGCGGCATTGCTGGTATGCAAGCGTCTTTGGATTTGGCCGATCAGGGCTTCAAAGTTTATCTGGTAGAGACTAAATCAGCTATTGGTGGGAAGATGGCCCAGCTTGACAAGACCTTCCCCACCAATGACTGTGCCATGTGTACCATCTCACCCAAGCTGGTGGAGGTGGGCCGCCATCCTAACATCCAGGTGATGACTGAAACCGAAGTGCTGGACATTCAGGGACGGGCAGGTGACTTCACCGCGTACCTGGAACACCACCCGCGCTATGTAGACCCCAACAAATGTGTCTCCTGTGGCGACTGCGTCAAGGTATGCCCGGTGATCGTACCCGATCGCTTTAATGAAGGGCTGTCGCCGCGGCGGGCGATCTACAAACTCTACCCCCAGGCGGTGCCCAATGCGTTCGCCATTGAAAAACGCGGCATTGCACCGTGCCGGGACGCCTGCCCGGCAGGTCAGCGCGCCCAGGGTTATATTGCACTGATCCGTGAAGGTCGCTGGGACGACGCACTGCGGGTCATTAAAATGGACAATCCCTTCCCGGGTATCTGCGGTCGTATCTGCAATCACCGCTGTGAGACAGCCTGCAACCGCGGCCTGGTTGACGAACCGATTAATATCCGCGCCCTGAAGCGCTTCGTGACCGATAAAGTCTATTCCGAGCCACGCCAGTCACTTCAGCCCGCCCCGCGCCAACACGATCAGCGCGTGGCCATTATTGGGGCTGGTCCGTGCGGACTGACCGCAGCTCAAGACCTGGCTCTGGCGGGCTTCGGGGTCACCGTGTTCGAGGCCATGCCGGTTGCTGGCGGCATGTTGCGCCTGGGCGTGCCCGAATACCGCCTGCCTACCGAGATCATCGAGCGTGAGGTGGAGGATATCATCGATTTGGGCGTTGACTTGCGCTTGAACCACCAGGTCAACAACCTGGATGAAGTCTTCGAGCAGGGTTACGAGGCAGTCTTGATCGCCGTAGGGGCGCACGAGGGCATCCGCCTGCCTATCCCCGGGGCCGATCTGCAGGGCGTGCTGGTCAACACGCACTTCCTCAGGGATGTCAGGCTGGGGGTCTATTCAGAAAACGGAAAGAACCCATCTGCTCGTCGTTCTGATTTAGGAAAAAAGGTGTTGGTGTTGGGCGGTGGCAACGTAGCCATCGACTGCGCCCGCACCGCCGTGCGCATGGGTTGCGAGGTGCACCTGACCTGCCTGGAGAGTCGCGAACAAATGCCCGCCCACGCCTGGGAGGTGGAAGCTGCCGAGGCGGAGGGTGTCATCCTGCACCCGGGGCGCGCCTTCGAGCGCATTCTGGACGACGGGCAAGGTCGCGCTGGTGGCGTGGAGTGCACGCGGGTCTCATCGTTTAGCTTCGACGAGCGCGGCCGCCTGCTGGTGGAGAAGGTGGCAGATAGCAATCATATCCTCGACTGCGATACGGTGATCTTCTCCGTAGGGCAGCGCGCAGGCTTGGCGTTTATCCCCGACGATGCCAATGTGGGCATGACCGAGCGGCAAACCATCGCCATCAATCCCAATACATTAGCAACCTCCCGCCCGGGTGTGTTCGCCGCAGGCGACTGCATCTCGGGCACAGCCTTCGTGATCGAGGCGGTAGACCGCGGTCACACTGCAGCCCAATCGATCATCCGCTATCTGCAAGGCGAAGCGCTGGAGCCGCTTGCTAAACCGGAGCTGCCGGTTGTGCGCCTCTCTCAGGGAGAGATTGCCGAGCGGATGGCGCGAGGAGAGATCCATCCCCGGCCGCGGGTGCCCATGCCCGAACTGACTGTAGAGCAGCGCCGAGATAACTTCGCCGAGGTAGAAGGCGGGTACGATGACGCCAGCGCCCAGGATGAAGCAGCCCGCTGCCTGGCATGCGGCATCTGTTCGGAGTGCATGAGCTGCGTGTTCGCCTGTGGAGCCAAGGCCATCGAACACGACATGGTCGCCCATACAGAGTCAGTGCGGGTGGGGGCGGTCATCCTGGCCCCGGGCTACCAGGTGTATCAAGCCGAGCTATCTGAAGAGTACGGTTATGGGCGCTATCCCAATGTGGTCACCTCCCTGCAGTTCGAGCGCCTGCTCTCGGCCTCAGGGCCAACCATGGGGCATGTACAACGTCCTTCCGATGGCAAAGCGCCTCGGCGCGTCGCCTTCCTGCAATGCGTGGGCAGCCGTGACCAGACTCACGACTACTGTTCGGCGGTTTGCTGCATGTATGCCACCAAAGAGGCGGTAATTGCCAAGGAGCACGACCCCGATTTGGAAGTCCATGTTTATATGATGGACATGCGCGCCTTCTCGAAGGGCTATTGGGGATATTTCGAACGGGCGCAGGATCGCTACGGCATCCAATACCATCGCTGCCGGGTCAGCGCGCTGCGCGAGGACCCCGATACCCACGAGCTGTATTTGCAAGTCGCAGAGGAAACAAGCGACGGTTTGCGCCCCATCACTGAGCGCTTTGACATGGTAGTGCTATCGGTGGGCATGGAGATTTCTCCCGCAGTGCGCGAATTGGGGCGGCGCATCGGCATTGAAATGGATGAATACGGGTTCTGCCACACAGTACAGTTCAACCCGGTGGAGACCAGCCGGCCAGGCATGTATGCCGTTGGTCCATTCCGCGAACCCAAGGATATCCCCGAATCGGTGGTGGAGGCCAGCGGGGCAGCAGGAGCGGCAGCGGTGGATATCAGCGCGGCGCGCTTCACTTTGACGGAGCGCCGCGAAATCCCACCTGAGCGAGATGTGGGTGAGGAGTCACCTCGCATTGGCGTATTTGTCTGCCACTGCGGTTCCAACATCGCCGGTTTCCTGGACGTGCCTCAAGTCACCCAATATGCCGCATCGTTACCCGGTGTAGCGCATGCCGAGGCCAACCTGTACACCTGCTCGCAAGATAGCATCCGGCACATCACCGAGGTGGTCAAAGAAAACGGGCTGAATCGTGTGGTCGTAGCGAGCTGTACGCCGCTGACCCATGCACCGCTCTTCCAGGACAGCATCCGCGCGGCGGGGCTGAACCCATATTTATTTGAGATGGCTAACATCCGCAACCAGTGCTCTTGGGTGCACTCGCGTGAATGGGATGTGGCTACCGGCAAAGCCAAAGACCTGGTGCGTATGGCAGTGGCGCGAGCCGCATTACTGCAGCCGCAGCATACCATTGAGTTGTCCGTGCAGCGGGCAGCACTGGTGGTCGGCGGCGGTGTGGCAGGTATGACCACTGCGTTATCCCTGGCAGGTCAGGGCTTCCCGGTGCATCTGGTGGAAAAGGAAGCCGAGCTAGGCGGCAACTTGCGGCAGGTATACACCGCAGCGCCATCGTTAAACGGCGGGAAAACGCCCGAAGGTCCGCAAGAGATCCTGCGCCGCCTGGAAACGCAGGTACGGGCAGACAAGCTGATCACGCTGCACTTAAGCAGCCAAGTGGCTTCCAGCAGCGGGTTCATGGGCAACTTCAACAGTACCATTCAGGGACCGGATGGGCAGCGCCAGGAGATCACCCATGGCGCCACCATCCTGGCAACCGGGGCGAGCGAGTACCGCGGCCCAGAATATGGATATGGAAGCCATCCGCGCATCGTAACGCAGATGGAACTGGAGTCATTATTCGACAATCAGCAAGCCACCATTGACAACCTGAAATCCGTCGTGATGATCCAATGCGTGGGGCCAGGGGAGAATTTCTGCAGCCGGATTTGCTGCACAGTGGCCCTCAAGAACGCCCTGGCGCTCAAGGAGAAAAACCCGGGCTTGCAGGTGACCATCCTGTACCGCGATATTCGCACCTATGGATTCAAGGAACGGCTATACACCGAGGCGCGGCGAAAAGGCGTGCTTTTCTTGCGCTACGATGATCAGCACAAGCCACAGGTTCAAATTGGCGAGGCAGCCGATCAAGACTTAGCAGTCAGCGCCGAACAACCCATAGCGGTCAAAGTTCGAGATGCAGCGCTGGGACGTGACATCGAGATCCACCCAGACCTGGTCGTGCTCTCCATGCCGGTTGTGCCCAACCCGCAGGTGCACGAGCTCTCGGCGCTCTTCAAGGTGCCAGCCGATGCCGACGGTTTCTTCCTGGAGGCGCATGTCAAGCTGCGCCCGGTGGACTTTTCCACCGATGGCATCTTTATGGCTGGCATGGCGCACTATCCCAAGCTGCTCGATGAGAGCATCATCCAAGCCCAGGCTGCTGCCGCGCGTGCAGCGCGCGTGCTTAGCCGCGAGGCATTGATCGCTGGAGGGCGTGTGGCAGTGGTGGACGAGACGCGCTGTACGGGCTGCCTGACCTGCGTGCGCATCTGCCCATTCAATGTGCCAAAGATCCAGGCCAACCTGAGCGGCGTAGGGAACATACTGGGCGCAGCATATATCGAAGCTGCAGTGTGCCAGGGTTGCGGGCAGTGCGCCGCGGAATGTCCGGCGCGGGCCATTCAACTGATGCATTACACAGACGCCCAGATGGCAGCCAAGGTGAGAGCCCTGGTTGAACTGGACGCCGGTTTTGTGCCCTTAGAGGAGATAACCATTGGGAGCATAAGACCGGGATCGGACAATTAGGAATTGGTATCCGGGTTATTAGTCATTTACCGGTTATTTTCAGGAGAAGGACTCTCGGATGGGAGATACATCGTTGCAAATCATCGCATACTGCTGTGAACATTGCGCTTACGCCGCCGCTGACCTAGCGGGTGGCTTGCGCATGCAGTACCCGCCAGAGGTGAAAGTGGTTCAGCTGCCCTGCACTGGCAAACTGGACGTGCTGATGGTGCTCCAGGCAATAGAGGATGGCGCTGATGGCGTGCTGGTAGCCGGCTGACTGCCCGGCGACTGCCATTACCTGGAAGGTAATGTAAACGCCCGGCGCCGGGTAGAGCGCATTAAGGAACTGCTGACCCAGATCGGCCTAGAACCGGAGCGCGTGCGCATGGAGAACATGTCGGCAGCCATGGCCGGTAAGTTTGTCAGCGTGGCAAAAGAGATGACGGAGCAAATTGCGACGCTGGGGCCAAATCCGTTAAAAAATGCAGATTGAGAATTGTCGATTAATGATTGAACGGTGACTCCCTAAGACCTTGTTCATCAATCCGGGGTCTCAATCTGAGATCAGGAGGAAGAATGCTGCCGGAACAAATTAAAACCTATCGCGAGATTGTCACCCTGAGGGATGGTGCCAACGTTCTGCTGCGCCCGATGACCTTGGAGGACGAGAAAGGCATGATCGAGCTGTTCACCCCGGTCAGCGATGAAGACCTGCGCTACCTGCGCGATAACGTGCGCGACCCGAGCGTCATCCGGGAATGGTGCGATAAATTGGATTATGCCAAGGTGTTGCCGCTGCTGGCTGTTGTCAAAGAACGCATCGTCGGAGAGGCAACGCTACACTTTCGCAAGGGACCACGAAGGCATATTGGCGAAGTTCGTATCTATCTCGCCAAAGATTTCCGCCAGCGCGGCCTGGGCACAAAAATGCTCAAAACTCTCATCGAGCTGGCACGCAAGCAGGACCTGCACATTTTGCTAGCAGAAATCGTGACTGAGCAAACCCAGGTGATCAAAGCCTTTCAGAATTTAGGCTTCGTCCTGCGCTGTACTTTTGACGACTTTTTCATGCTACCGGATGGCGATTTGCGCGACGCGGCCATCCTGACCCTGGCTCTGCGGCCAAGAACGTACGATTTTTAATGATTGGAGGGTAGATCTATGATCGTTGCCGAACAAAAATCTCTGGAAGAACTAAAAACCCTGGTGAGTGGTGCCGAAAAAGTGCTGGTGGTAGGCTGTGGCACGTGCGTAACCGTGTGCTTTGCTGGTGGGGCGCGTGAAGCAGCTATTGCAGCTTCATCCTTGCGCATGGCAAGCAAGCTGGAAGGCAATCCCCTGGAGGTCACCGATGTGACTGTTCAGCGCCAGTGCGAATGGGAATATCTAGACCAGATCGCCGAGCAGGTAAAGGATGCCGACATTGTGCTCTCCTTGGGCTGCGGGGTGGGCGTGCAGGCTATCGCCGAGCATTTCGACCAAACCTGGGTAGTGCCCGGATTGAACACCAAGTTCTTGGGCCTGCCCACCGAACAAGGCGTGTGGGCTGAGCGTTGTGCGGCCTGCGGCGACTGTGTTCTTGGCTTGACAGGCGGCATTTGCCCTATCGCCCGCTGTTCGAAATCGCTGCTCAATGGACCCTGTGGAGGCTCGGAAGCCGGGCACTGCGAAATCAATCCAGAGATCCCTTGTGCTTGGCAATTAATCTACGACCGGTTGAACAGCCTGGGCAAGCTGAACGTGCTGCTGGAATTCCAGCCGCCTAAAAATTGGCGCACTTCCCGGGATGGCGGACCGCGCAAGATTGTGCGCGAAGACTTGCGCCTGGTAATGGAAAGGGAGTAGAACGTGATGTGTGACTTGTGGCAGATCACTTCTTATGTATCCCAACAGGAGGATGAGCGATGACAGCCGATGAGAAAAGCAATGGATACCTGGTCGGATCTAACCTCGAGCGGGTGCTGCGGGCAGGGCATTTCGCTGTCACGGGAGAGTTGGGACCCCCACAGAGCGCCGATGGCGAGGTGATCCGCAAAAAGGCGGCGCTGCTGCGCGGATACGTCGACGCAGTCAACATCACCGATAATCAGACTGCCATTGTGCGCATGTCCAGCATTGGCGCGGGTGCCATCCTGGTGCAAGAAGGATTGGAGCCTGTTATTCAGATGACCTGCCGCGACCGGAATCGCCTGGCAATTCAAAGCGACATACTGGGTGCCTACGCCCTGGGGATGCGCAACTTGCTCTGCCTGAGCGGCGACCACCAGACCTTCGGCAACCATCCCACCGCCAAGAATGTCTTCGACATCGATTCAATCCAGTTGTTGCATCTTGTGACCGCCATGCGCGACGAGAAGATTTTTGAGTGCGGCGACGCCTTCAAAGGCCAGGAGCCGCGCTTCTTCACCGGCGCGGCAGCAGCGCCCTTCGCCGACCCGATAGATTTCCGTCCCTACCGGCTGGCAAAAAAGGCCAATGCAGGCGCAAATTTCATCCAGACTCAACTGGTGTACGATGTGCCAGCCTTTGCCCGCTACATGGAGAAAGTGCGCTCCTTGGGGGTGCATAAGCAGACCTACATCCTGGCAGGAGTAGGACCGCTGAAGAGCCCGGGCATGGCGCGCTATATGAAAAAAGATGTACCCGGCATCCTTGTGCCCGACGAGGTCATCGAGCGCATGGAGGGGGCAGGGGCTCCCTGGACGGGCAAGAAAGCCGACGAACTGAGCAAGGAAGACAAGAAAGAGCGCTCTACAGCCTGGAAGAATGAGGGCATTCAGATCTGTATTGAGCTGATCCAGGCGCTGCGTCAAATTGAGGGTGTGGCCGGGGTGCACATCATGGCCATTGAGTGGGAAGAGGCGGTCAAGCCTATCGTGGAGGGGGCAGGATTGTACCCGCGCCCTGTAGTTGAAGTAGAGGCTGCACCGCTATGAGCAAGAAGTATCGGCAATCCAGGGGCGGCTCCTCAAAACGGGGCCAAAAGGAATAGCCTATGAGTGAACCATCAACACAGACCGTAACCATCAATACCGATCTGGCGCGGCGCATCCAAGATGAGCTGGGGCAGAACGTGTACCTGTGCTACCAGTGTGTCAAATGCACCAGCGGATGCCCAGTAGGAGAATTCTTCGACTGGCAGCCTAACCAGGTCATGCGCGCCCTTCAATTGGGTCAGGAGGACATCGCCCTAGAGTCACAGACTCCCTGGTTATGTGCCTCGTGCCAGACATGCACTACGCGCTGCCCTCAAGGGCTGGATATCACCGCCATCATGGAATTTCTGACCCGCGAGGCACTCGACCGCGGTCTGAAGCCGCAGGTCCCAGATGTGAAGATTTTC
>DATCYX010000220.1:0-7331 GCA_036526235.1 Anaerolineales bacterium
CTACCATAATCGGTAACCATTGGGTTGCTCCCCCGGCAGCCACACTGCCTACCCCGCTGCCCACCTGCCCGATCCAGGCGTGCTCAGCGATGATCGCCAGATCGCAAGCCATCTGCGACTCGTTGCCACCCCCCACGGCCATGCCATTCAGACGGGCGATGACGGGTTTCCCGGTGTTTACAATACTTTCGATGTAAGCGCCAAACAGGCGCATATATTTCCAATAGTCGTGCGGTGATCGGGTATAGCGGTCCTGATATTCTTTCACGTCTCCGCCGGTGCAAAATGCCTTGTCTCCTGCTCCGGTGTATACAATTACAGCCACTTCGTCATCAAAGCTGGCCTGCCGGAATGCGATTGCTAATTCTTCCAGGCAGTTGGTGCTGTAGGCATTGTAGTTATAGGGGCGGTTAATCGTGATACGGGCTACCCAATTTTCTTTTTCGTAAATGATCTCCTCGAATGTTGTTTTTTTATCCGTAAGCACATCCATTGTGGCCTCCAAGCTCAGCACTCATTGAACTTCTGCTATTTCCTGTGTCCCTTCCCATTTACACGGACACTTCTTTCGCCGGAATGTCTAGCGCAGTCTGGCGATTTTCCAGGGGGATTGATTGGACGCTCTCTTTGTTGGTGTTCCCCGCGCCCAGTACATCATCAACGTATTGGTTAGCGTGTGATTCGAGCAACGCTCGATAATTCTCGAACAACTCGCGCGCCTTGAATCCAATCCAGTCGGGGGGCAGCAGCGCTGGGTGTAGGTTCGGGTCGGTGCGCGGGAAGGATTGAAATTGGTGAGTCAGCCAGAACCGCAGTACAAAGCATTGTTCCAGGGAGACGGCTTTCTCATTGTCTCCCTGTTGCAGGTAACCCTCGTATTGACCCTGGTATAACCTAATAAACTCCTTATATTGCGCTTCCAATTCAGCCAAGTCCCAGCATGTGCGCACGATTTCCTGGTCTGTAGACAGGCCGACGTGTGCGCCTGAAAAAATTTCCACGTGCTGCTGAACCCCCAGGTCTTTGCACATATTCTTTACTTCGATGAAACGATTGTGGGGAGATACCCAGGTTCCCGGTGATAGTGGCCCGAAGCCCAACCAGCTCAAGCCTTGGCGCAAAGAGTGGCGCAGCCGGCGTTTTTTCTCAGGCAGGGAATACACCACCAGGTACCATAGACCATCCCATTCCTGGGGAGTGGGTTCGAAAATGCGTTTTTCACCTTGTTTCAACAGCATCCAGCCGCGTGGAGTTAGTGAATATCGGCTGCGTCGCCCCTCTTTTCTGGCAGTGATCCAGCCCTTGCGGGACATGCGTGAAAGAGTGGAACGGGCAGCACGCTCGCTGACCCCCAGAACCTCCATCAGGCTAAGCAGATTGCTGGTCCATATAGAACCCCCGCGCGGTAAGACATACTCACCAAATAAGGTAAAAACGAGGAATTGGGTTCTTACAGCCGGGCGTTCAGAGAAGTTCATCAACCTACATATCCTCGGTCAGCATCCTTATTTAAGAGAATAGGGGTCATTTCTTGCGAGTGTACACGGTAACGTAGTAACGGCAGACAACCAGTTGACAGTCTAAGCACAAATCGCTCAATTCCGTTGGTTTTACCTCTTCCGTCAAGACCTCAAAACCAAGCGACTGGTATAGCTCAACAGCCTCTTTCGCTCTATCCGCATCGGCCATAAAACGCCGCTCCCACCCTTCTGCTACCAGCCTCGGGTCTGGTTCAAAATCGAGATCCGGCAAAGAAAGATCATGTTTGCTTACTGGCGTTTGGGGGTAACAGTTGGCTGTTTCATCTAGTTGGGGCTGGGCCTTGGGAGCCGGGCTGGTTTTCGAGATATCAACCTCGTCCTGGAGATTACCCTGTTGGATATCAGGCATATCGTTATGTCTCAGCTAGCGATTTATCTTCGATCGTCTCTTGGTCAGCCTTTGCTTCTTGCAGTTTCTTCAACCGGCGTTGGCCGAGAATCGCAGCACCCAGCGCCGTAGTAAATTGGACCAGGTCACCCTCAGGCACGTTTACTTCAGTGTTCAACTGCTCCCGCACGACTTTAGCCATGGAGCTGAAGCGCAGTATTCCGCCAATCAGGGTGAACTCGGGTTCCATCCGGACACGCTTCATCAACTGTACAGACCGGTCGACCAACGAAATGATAGATCCATACATGATGTCGGCCGGCGCCGCGCCTTGAGAGAGATGGTTGATGACCTCTGATTCGGCGAACACTGCGCAAACCCCAGAGATGGGGACAGCCGTTTTTGAAGTCGCTGCCAGTGTGCCAATCTCCTCGGTAGAGTAACCTAGATAGCGGGCTGTTTTTTCCAGAAAGGCACCCGTACCAGCTGCGCATTTGTCATTCAGGCGGAAGGACTTCACGCGCTGATTCCCGTCCAGCCGGATGGCTTTCATGGTCTGCCCACCTACATCCAGGATGGTGGACGTCTTGGGATAGAGGAAGGATGCCCCGAAGGAGCTGGCGGTGAGGTCGGTTACGTTCACGTCGCGAAAAGGAATTTGGTGACGACCAAAACCCGTGGCAACAATATAGGCAATATCGGCTTCCTGCAGGCCTGCTTGCTCCAATGCGAGCTGATAAGCGCGCCGCGCCGCCTCCTCCAGCTTAAAGCTGGTGTTGGTCATGCCCCGACCGACCATCTCATTGTTTTCATCCAGGATGACGGCTTTGGTATACGTGGATCCAACGTCGATACCGGTAACGTAGCTCATGGTTGCTCCTGCCTTATGCGGTGAGAGGCGCTCGTTTTGAAATGATATGATCTAGTGCAAAGAGGGCCGCGCCCAAAGCACCCATATAATGCGAATCCGGGCTGACATTCAATTTCATCTCCAGGTTATCCTCCAGGGCTTTGATCATGCCTACGTTTTTCGCCACCCCGCCAGTGAAGGTGATCTCTTCTTCAATCCCGACCCGGCGCAGCAATCCGACCGAGCGCGAGGCAATCGACTGATGCACTCCCAACAGGATATCTTCGATTTTTTTGCCTTTGCCTAACCAGGAAAGCACTTCCGATTCAGCAAAAACGGTGCAGGTTGTGCTGATCCGGACCGGTTTTTCAGCTAGCAAGGCAGTGGGTCCTAGGTTGTCCAGGGGGATCTCCAGTGCCATGGATGCCGCCCCAAGGAACCGTCCGGTGCCAGCCGCGCATTTGTCGTTCATGCAGAAGTCCAAGACTTCGCCGGTCGGGCTGACGCGAATAGCCTTTGTATCTTGCCCACCCATATCGATCACGGTGTGGGTGTTGGGGAACATTTTTATTGCCCCGCGTGCGTGGCAGCTGATCTCTGTCACCTGCGTATTGCCAAAGGTTACTCGGTAGCGTCCGTAACCTGTACCAACAACAAACTCTACCTCCTCTTCACGCACATCACCGGAGATAAGCACTTCCCGGAAGGCGTTTTCAGCAGCCTGAACGACATTGGCGCCCGTATCTACGAGGGCGCGACTGACGATCTCTTCGTTTTCATTGACTATGATCGCTTTGGTCTGTGTGGAACCAACATCTACACCTGCAGCATATGCCATGGAACCCTCTCCTGACTCAAACAGTCACCGTTTCTCTTTGTCGGCGAGATGCCAAACCTTCAAAAAAGGCATCAATGCGGTTCTTCATTTGGGCTTCAGATACCACCCGGCGGTCCATCATATCCGACTCGATGAACAGGCTGGGGATATCTCGGGCAGCCATCAACGCCCGCCGCCCATCAGCTAGGCCAGTCGATACAGTGCGGCAGCTCTTGATGGGATGGAAAATGACGCCATCGATGCTATACTCGTCAATCATCTCCTCCAAGGCTAAATTTTGGTGGAACATGCTGTCCATTGCATCTCGCACACTGAGCAGTGTGCCTTCTGCCAGGCTCTCCAGCGGGCGATTCAGGTCGTACTCAAACCCCCGGTTGGCGCCGCCAGATGCAAACCACAAGTAAGTGGAATTTACAAAGGTGCCTCCCCACTCGGTGAATAGTTCGTTGAAGCGGCGGAAAATGGGGTAGCATGGCACACCGACGAAAACCAGGCGATATTTTTCGTCTGTAAGCGTGCCAATTCCGTTGGCAGCCTTGTATTGCATTTCTTCCAACAGGTCCTCGAAATACTGGCTGCCAGCCACACTCCCTCGTAAGCCGTTCGAGACGCCCAGATAGATGGTCCCATCCGTCAACGCATTGAACACCGAAGGATGGCTTTTATTGAGCTCCAGGACACCCTTCCAGGCCAGGTTCATGCGGTTGGCGTGGTCCAGAGCCTGTCTCAGGCGGTCGATATCAAACTTGCGACCAGTTATGTTCTCACATAAGTGGATTAATTCCTTGATTTGTTCTTCAATATAGCGCCGGTCCCGTTCAAAGGAAGCCTCACCTGGCCAGGACTGCTTTCCGGCTTCACGCGATCCGGGTACATCCATAACAAAAACTGGGACGTTATACATGCGCTCCCAGATTTCTCCCCATTTGATATAGGTGTTGCAGGCGTTTGTCAGCACAGCCAGGGCGGGCTTTGGCACACGCCCCATGGGGTGGTCACCACCGCGCAATTGCAGGGCGACATCGGCTTTTACGTAGCCGCAAATATCCGGCGAGTAACCATAATCTTCGGCTTCACTCAGGAACTCGTGAGCTAGGTGGCGCACCGCAGTCTGCAGTGAGTTGATTTCTGGAAACACCAGGGGCAGATCAAAAACGTTGAGTATTTCAGCCATGCTGCCCATCACGAACACGTAAGCAGACGGCCCGTTACGTGCTGCGGTTTCATCCAACACATTGAACCAATCGCGGAACAGCTGGGCGCCGTCTCGATTGCCTCGTCCCACAATACCATCTGGTTTTTGTTTATCACTCATATTTCTCACCTTTGGCTATGTAAATAAGAGGTTCTCAACGAATGTCTCCAGCTGGATTTCCATGTGGTCAAAGCTGGTCATGTTTTCTTCAAATTCACTGACGAAATAGGGTATACCTTCTTCATCCAAGAAGCGGGTGTATGTCACCTGTTCTTCCAGGCCGGGTTCGCACATTTTTGCCGAAGTGACGATGGCTGCCTGAGCGCGAGCGTTCTTAATGCGCTCAAGCAACATTTTCTCTTTCGGTTTGCGGTGGTCGTGCTGAACGGGGCTGTAAGAGGATTGCTCCACGTACGCTTGCGCCAGGTTGTAGAGCGGGTCACCCTCCACAGGCACGTCATCGGTGATCCAGCGCAGGCCGATCAACAGGTCGTCATCCACGACGTAGCATGATTGCCCGATAGCGCGGATCATGTCAAAGGGAGGCTGCTCGCAGAAGCCGCCCTCGAACACCACGCGAATTTTGTCTTGTCTTTTATTGGGCCTGTTCTTCAATAAGGGCAGCACAGTCTCTAGTAGTTCGTTGTGCTCCTCGCGTGGAAGCAAACCGCCGACAGCCAATAATGCGTAGGCTTCGTCTGCGGAGCATAACCAGGGGGTGTCTCTTTTGATCTGGTAAAGCTGGCGGAGCAAGGCGCGGTTGCGATTAAATACAGCCAGTGAACGGCGCAAGTCCTCTGGACTGATTTTACGCCCAGTTACGCCTTCGATCTCACCCTGCAAGCGATGATATTCATCTCTCAGGTATTGGATAGTGTATGATGAGTTGGCGTTCTGCGGCAGGTAGAGAATCTGGCACGGATACTCAAAATTACGCCCCCAAATGGCAGCCAGATTGCGAGCGGCATCGCAAATGGGGTGGGTGACAAACATGTCTAATTCGATGTTTTTACTGAGCGCCAGTTCCAGGGAGGATTTAATAATCGAACATAAATAGGAGCCAAAGCGGGAATCGGCATGGCGTGGTTCCACTGGCGCGCCACGTAATTTGAAAGGCAGCGCTCCAGCGGCATGGGCGATCTCTTCCGGAAAATAAACCTGGAAGTGACCGATCACCTTCCCCCCGTTTTCTCGCCAGCGCTGAACGGTGGGATAATCCATGTCTTCTAGCAGTTCCCGGCACTGGTACAGGATCTCTTCTACTGGTTGATCGCGCCATGTGTTGAAAACCTCAGCCGTCATGTGATCACTCCGGGATAATATGCTTCGATTTTATAAGGTATCGTCACTGAAATGCGACATATTTCAGTATACCTCAATTTCGTTAATTGTCAATAAATTGGGCGAGTTAATTTGTTTATCGAATTCTGGTCATCCTTGCGAGGATATTGGCTATAATTTGGCCTATCAGCATACCTTATAACCTGTGGTATTTCTTATATGCACACACAAGCTCAAGCAGGGTAGATAGAGGGAGAAGCCTAGCTTCTGCATTTTTTCCTGCAGCGGAGAAAGTCCCAAGTGCAATTAATCTCTGGACGAGGAGGGTCTATGACTGCGTCGAAATACATGACTCTGGAAGAAGCGATCAGCACCTTTGTATTGGATGGTTCATCGTTGGCGCTGGGTCTCGCCCAGGAGACGCTTATCCCCTTTGCTGCCGGTTGGGAAATCATGCGCCAATCCCGGAGGGATCTCACATTAATCGGCCCGATTTCGGATATTCTTTTTGACCAGATGATCGGTGCTGGTTGTGTTCGCTGGGTTCGTTCTGCCTGGGTGGGAAATGTCATCACGGGCTCAGGATACAATTTCCGACGAGCAGTTGAGAGCGGTACCTTGGAGATTGAGGATTATTCCAACCTGTCATTGGCTATGGCCTTGCAAGCCGGTGCGCTGGGTGTGCCTTTCCTCCCTACCTACACTGCACTGGGTAGTGACTTATTCCAAACTAATCCCAGCCTGAACAAGATAGTTTGTCCTTTTACCGGCCAGGTCCTGACGGCCGTGGCAGCACTCAAGCCGGATGTGGCCATCGTCCACGTGCAGAGATCTGACGAGCAAGGCAACGCCCATGCCTGGGGTAACCTGGGCATGACTCGCGAAGCCTGTTTAGCCGCTGAGCAAGTCATCTTGACTTGCGAAGAGATCGTACCCGCCGAAGTTATCAGTAGCGATCCAAACCGCGTAGTGGTTCCTGGTTTCCGGGTTGTTGCAGTTGTTCAGGCGCCCTGGGGCGCTTATCCATCACCAGTTCCCGGTTACTATAACCGAGATCACCAGGCTTTCCTCGAATACCAGGAAGCAAGCCTGACATCGGAGAGTTTTGCCAGCTGGCTGGAGAGTCGGGTGGTCGCGCCAAAGGATTATGATAGCTATCTGGAGCTGATTGGGAAAACACGCTTGGCTGAGCTGATGCCCAAAGTAATGGCGCCCTCGGCGGTGGTGTACTTTGGATATTGATGGCCCGAAGACAGGCATTTTCTGACCAGATCAGAGCAGGCGAGTATGATCATGCC
>DATCYX010000221.1:0-30489 GCA_036526235.1 Anaerolineales bacterium
GCGACTGTAAGCAGCCGGTTCCAGTATCCGCTTGGCAGAAGGCAGCACCAAGAACGAGAGCGCTGCCAGCCCGCCAATCCAAACCACGGTAGCGAGCATATGTAGCCAATAGATCAGGCTAAGCGCCCAAACGGGTGGCGAGCTCATTACCTAAGGCGCAGGTGTGCTGTCTGGGGGCGGCTCTGTAGCAGCTGGTTCGCCTGGCTGCTCTTCGGTTGGAGGTGCTTCTGTTTCAGCAGGTTGTTGGCTGTTATCGTTGTCATTGCTATTGCTGTTGTCGCTTCCGCCGCTAGACCCTCCGCTGCAGACATTTGACACGTCTGCGAGCAATCTCGAAGCCTGCTCATCTGGTCCCATCGAGAGCGCCAGTTCAAGCTGCTCTTGAGCATCACACCATTCGGCTTTTTCAGCCAGGTCGCTGCCGTAGCCGATCAAGGCCAGACGGTAGCGCTCGGCTGCGGTCCAGCCAGAACCATCGCGCAGGTTGGGCAGAGCGGGAGCGATTTGGGCAAAGTAATAGACTACCTGCGCCCAATCTAGCTCCCAAAAGCTGGCTCCAGTGATATACAGGCGTGCCCAGTTCTGCAGGCCACGCGATTCGGTGTCCAACAGTCCAAACTTTTCGGCGACGGTCATATCATAGATACCGCCTTCCAGATCAGCCTGGTTTAGGATTTTTTCCCGTCCCCGGTTGAGGAAAGAGACATACAGCATACCGTCCACCCAAACGGGCTGGTAGTTCGGATCGGCTTTGCGCAGGGATAGCAGGGTGTCGATGGCAGTACTCCAATTGGAATTAGCCAGTTCCTGCTGCGCCTGTGAAAACAACTCCTGGACGTTGCGTGTATCGGGCGTGGGAGTGATGGTGGGAGTGGGGGTAACAGTAGGCGTAGCGGTAGCGTTCATGTAGAGCAGCACATCCGCCAGTTTATCCGTGACGCCTGGATAGCCCGGGTTAAGCTCAATCACATACTCGAAGCGCTGGCGAGCCAGGTCGTACCGGCCAGCTTGCATATCCTGCAAAGCCAACTGGAACTGCTCGTCGGCAATTGCAACCTCCTGTGAGGCTTGGGCCTGTTTGCGCTGGTCGATGCCTGCGTTGTAACCGCCAAAGGCGCTTATCAAGCCAATCAGTAACAGCCCCAGCAAGCCCAGGAGCGACCAGCTCGCCAAAGCTGGAAAGCGGCGCTTCTTGGGTTTTGGAGCCAGGGGGCCCGGCGGGAGTACCTGTGGCGGTTGGCTACGGATCTCTACTGGCATGGTTACGTCTCCGCCCTGAAAATCAGTGGGCGCTGCATCGACGTTAACCGGCATCGTCTGATCCGCCTCGGGCGGGGCGCTGTTTGGGCGGGGTACTGGCGTTGGTTGTGTATCGCTTATATCAAAATTTGTCTCGTCCTGCGGATTCACAGGAAAAGGTTGAGTTTCGTCTTGATCAGAATTTTCCATGCGGCACATTATACCGCAGACATGGGGCTTGAGTCGGGATAGCTAAATGGGTTAAATTACTCACCACGATTTAGTATATAATCCCATTATGCCCGAGTTCAATTACTATCATCCCATCGAAGTTCGTTACGGCGATCTAGACCCCCAGGGACATCTCAACAACGCCAAATACCTAACCTACATGGAACAAGCCCGCGTCAGCTACGTCAAGCATCTAGGCTTGTGGAACAGCACATCCTTTTTAGATGTGGGCATCATCCTGGCGGACATCCACATCACCTTCCGTGCCGCGGTGCAGTTCGGGCAGCCAGTGCGCGTGGGGGTGCGCGTCTCAAGGCTGGGCAATAAAAGCATGGACATGCATTACGTCATCGAGGACGCCGAGAGCGGCGAGGAATTGGCCAGCGGCTCATCGGTTGTGGTGACATATGATTATCACAAAAACCTGGCGATCCCTATACCGGATGAATGGAGGAGGGTGATCAGCGCTTTCGACAAAATTCAAGCAAGGGACAAGGCATGAACCAATTACCCCCCATTGACAGCGATTATCTCCTTACGTTTCTAGCCGACCTGCTGAACACACCCAGCCCCACGGGCTACGCCCAGCGGGCGATTGACCTGACCCAAACAGCGCTAGAGAAGTTCCCTGGGCTAACGCTGTGGCGCACACGCAAAGGGGCATTGGTGGCTGAGTGGCGCGGCGCCCACTCCGATGCACCCCGCGCCCTGACCGCGCACGCTGACACCCTGGGTGCGATGGTCAAAGAGATCAAGAGCAACGGGCGGCTCAGGCTGAGCAAGATCGGCGGGTTCGCCTGGAATACGGTGGAAGGCGAAGGATGTATAGTGTTTACCAGCCGGGGAGAAACCGTGCGCGGCGCATTGTTGCTCGACAAGGCCTCCAGCCATGTGCATGGCAAAGAGGTCAATGAGCTGCCCCGCAATGACCAGAATATGGAAGTCCGCCTGGATACCCGTACCACGAACGCTGAGGAGACACAAGCTCTAGGCATTCAGGTAGGCGACTTCGTAGCCTTCGATCCTCGCGTCGAGATAACCAATGGTTTTGTGCGCTCTCGCCACCTGGACGACAAAGCCTGTGTGGCCTGCATTTTGGCGGCGGTCAAGTCGCTTTATGACGCTGGCTTGCAGCCAGACCAGACCACATTCCTTCTGATCAGCAACTATGAGGAAGTTGGGCATGGCGCTGCCGCAGGCATACCACCACAGGTGACCGAGCTGCTGACTGTGGATATGGCCGCTTTAGGCGAGGGGCAGACATCCGATGAGTTCCACGCCACGCTGTGTGTAAAGGACTCGGGCGGACCGTACCACCACGGCCTGAGCCAGCGCCTGCGTGAGCTGGCAGACGCTCACGGCCTGCCATACAAAGTCGATATCTATCCATATTACGGCTCAGATGGCGAAGCTTTCTGGCGCGCTGGCGGTGATGTGGCCGTGTCGTTGATTGGTCCGGGCGTGGACGCCTCGCACAATTACGAGCGCACGCATGTGGAGGCGCTGATTGCTACCACACAATGGATTGCTGCTTATCTGTTAGACAACAGAGACTAGATGAATAAGAGTAGTACAAATTGAATGATGAATATTGACGCATCCCTTCCCCCGGTTCCATTAACTTCAATACCTGCTATCGCCCAGGCTGCAGAGCAGTTGGGCTTTGCGGCGGTGTGGTCTACAGAGACACAGCACGATCCCTTCCTGCCGGGGGCGCTGATCGCCGAGCATACCCAGCGCCTGCAATTCGGCACAGCCGTGGCAATCGCCTTTGCGCGCAGCCCGGCAACCATCGCTTATACTGCTTGGGATCTGGCACAAGCCTCCCAGGGTCGCTTTATCCTGGGCTTGGGCACACAGGTAAAAGCGCACATAGAGCGGCGTTTCGGGATGCCCTGGCCCGATTCGGTGGTGGGCAAACTGCGCGAGCAGATCACCGCCATACGCGCCTTCTGGCATACCTGGCAAAGCGGCGAACGGCTCAACCACCGCGGAGAATATTACAAGCTCACGCTGATGTCACCATTCTTCAACCCCGGCCCAATCGAGCACCCGCACATCCCCATCTACATCGCCGGGGTGAATACCGGGCTGGCTAGATTGGCAGGTGAGATAGCCGACGGCTTCCACGTACACCCGTTGCATACACCCCGCTACCTGAGGGAGGTGCTGCTGCCCGCCATAGAGCAGGGGGCAACCGGGGCAGGTCGATCCAGACAAGATCTAAAGATCGCCGCCTCGCCCTTTGTGGTCACTGGAGACCAGGAAGACCTTTTCGTGCGCTCACAGATCGCCTTCTACGCTTCCACGCCGTCTTACAAGCCAGTGATGGCGCTGCACAGCTGGCAGGAGGTCGCCGAGCGCCTCTCTGGGCTCGCGGCACGCGGCGAGTGGGGTGAGATGCCAGCTCTGATCAGCGACGAGATGCTATCTACCTTCGCTGTGGTCGCCCCAACAGAGGACGTGCGGGCGGCATTGGAGGAGCGATACACCGGTCTGGCAGACCGGCTGACACCTTATATGCCTTTTATCCCAGGTAAACGAGATGCATTTTGGGGAGCCCTTTTGAAACAAGCTGGCTGAGCAGCCATGGATGAGGACGTTTTTTACACCGACGAGCGCCAGCGCATGGTAGAGGAGCAGCTCATCTACCGCAACATTCGCGATGAGCGTGTCCTGGAAGCTATGCGATCTGTACCCCGCCACGCCTTTGTCCCCTTAGAGTATCGCCACATGGCCTACAGCGACGGTCCGTTGCCCATCGGCAGCGGGCAGACGATCTCCCAACCCTATATTGTCGCCTTGATGACCCAATTGCTGCGCTTGAAAGGAGATGAGAACGTGCTGGAAGTGGGCACAGGCTCAGGATACCAGGCAGCAGTGCTGGCCAAGCTGGCCAAGCAGGTGTACACCATTGAGCGCTACACTGAGCTAGCAGATCAAGCCGCGGCCGTGTTGCAGAAACTAGGGCTTAATAACGTACGCGTGCATATCGGTGATGGCTCCTTGGGATTGCCTGAGCACGCCCCCTTCCAGGCCATTCTCGTCACTGCAGCCGCGCCTAAAGTCCCCCAGTCCTTACTCGAGCAGCTCGATGAGGGTGGGCGGTTGGTTGTGCCGGTTGGCGGTCGGATGAACCAGTTCCTGGAGCTATGGGAGCGACGCGGAGCGAAGTTCGTCCAGGATGTGCTGGTACCAGTGGCTTTCGTGCCCCTGCGCGGGCGACACGGATGGAAGGAAGATTCCTGGGAAGTTTTTTAACAAGGGGCGACAAAGAATCTAGGCTCTTTGGGATTTGCATAGTCTGGGCAAGATATGAGGTTGTGACGTGAATTTGACTGGCTTTTACTTGGGTTTGTTGATGCTCTGTGCCATTGGCTTCGGTTTCTTGTGGGTGATAAAGCTCGAGTACTATCTTGGGGCGCGAGTGTGGAAGGCTGTGCTGGGCGTCGGTGTGCTGATCTGCCTGGCTTCGCTGTTCACGCCGTCGTTCACACTATCCGCCATCCTGGGCATTTTGGGTGGATCCGTGGTGTGGGGGGCGACCGAACTATCCCCTCAAGAAGAGCGTGTACAGCGCGGGCTGTTCCCGGCTAATCCCAAGAGAACAGCGGGGAGAGCTGGTGGAGAGAACAATACTCCTCCTCATGAAAGGGTTGAGTCGTGAGCCTCCAATGGGCTGGTGTGATACTGGCGGTGGTCACCTTCGCCACCATCGCCGCCGGACACGTCCTGGTGCGCCGGCTGCACGCCCGCTACAGCACTCGCCCGGCGCTGCCTCTCTTTGTTATTGGGGGATTGGTGCTGATCGGCTCGCTTGCAACCAAGGACAATCTGCTCTCCGGCGCTTTAGGCATCACCGCCATTACCATTTTATGGGATGGGATAGAGATCTACCGCCAGGAGAAACGAATGAAGAAAAACGGGTAAATGGGCGACGATACCGCCTACATTTACCCGTTTTTCGATCAATCAGCTTGTTATTATGATTCGCTCATGGTCACAAAAACCATGGGGCGGCGCTTGGTTTTGCTGTAAAAAAACGACTTCAGCGTTTGCACCAGGTCAGACTGCATGCGTCCATTGCTGGCGATATTGACTGTCTTGACAACCACTTGTCGGGCAGCTTCCAGCAGCTCCTCGGCTTCTGGGGCATAGACAAACCCACGCGTGATAATCTCCGGCTCTTCAAGCAGGCGGTAGTTATTCCGATCAAGCACCAAGTTGACCAGCACAAATCCATCGCGAGCCAGGATCTCGCGCTCGCGCATGATATCTGGTCCAATCTCGCCCACGCCGGCTCCATCCACAAAAACGTAACCGCCAGGCACGCGCTCGCCTTTATTCATCTCGCCGTTTTGAAATTCAACGATCTGACCATTTTCTACGATGGCGATGCGCTCTTCGGGGAGGCCTACCTGCTTGGCCAGGGTGGCGTGCTGCTTGAGATGGCGCAGCTCCCCATGGATGGGGATGAAATATTTAGGTTTGACCAGGTTGAGCATCAGCTTCATCTCTTCCTGGCTGGCGTGTCCCGAGACATGCACTGGGGCAACCGCTTCATAGATCACATTGGCGCCGCGGCGGAAGAGACGGTTAATCGTGCGATAGACGCTCTCCTCGTTGCCGGGTATAGGGTGTGACGAGAGCACCACGGTATCGCCAGGGATGATGTCAAATTGGCGATTGGTGCCGGTGGATAGGCGCCCCATGATCGAAGACGGCTCACCCTGGGTACCAGTGGACATCAAGACAATATCCTTCGGACTCATCTTGAGAGCTTGATCCACGCTCACCAGCAAATCGTCGGGGATATCCAAATAGCCCAATTTACGCGCCATGCGTGCGTTATCGACCATGCTGGTGCCTACAAAGGCCATTTTCCGATGGTGGCGTAAAGCGGCGTTGGCAACCTGCTGCATGCGCGAAATCAACGAGGCGAAGCTGGCGATGATGATGCGCCCCTTGGCTTCCCGGAAAACCTGGTCAAAGCCCGGGTCGATCACCCGCTCGGAGGGGGTCCAACCGGGTTTGTCGGAATTGGTCGAATCGGCAAGCAAAGCCAGCACGCCGCGTCCGGCAAAATCTGCCAGCTTGGCGTAATCGGTGGGCCAATTGTCCACCGGGGTGTGGTCGAACTTGTAGTCTCCGGTATGGATCACCAGACCAGCAGGGGTGGTGATGCCCAAGCCCACTCCATCGGGGATGGAGTGGCAGACGTGGAAAAACTCCACGCTGAAGGGGCCAATCTGGACCTTCTCGCCAGCCTGGATGGTGTTCAATTGTATTTTATCCAGCAAGCCGCCTCGCGAGAGCTTGATTTCCACCAAGCCGCGCGTCAGTGGTGTAGCATAGATGGGTGCGTTGATCTGCTGCATCAGGTGATGGATGGCACCAGTGTGATCCTCGTGCCCATGGGTGACGATGACCCCCCTAATTTTTTGACGGTTTTGGATCAAATATTCAAAATCGGGGATGATATAGTCGATCCCCAACATATCGTTTTCGGGGAACATCAGGCCAGCGTCCACAACGAGAATATTCTCCTCGTACTGGTAGGCCATCATGTTCTTACCGACCTCCCCCAGGCCTCCCAGGGGGATAATGCGGAGTTTACCTCCATGATTATTCTTTTTACTCATATCTTTCTATAATCCTTACTAAGTATTAACCTCTCCCAGGTTAAGAACCTGCGGAAGGTTCATTTGTCGTAATATAAACGCCCCGGCGGGTTGACTCGATAGTCTGTGAACATCCGGCCGGGGCGCAATATACAAATTGGCATTGATTCAATGCGTAATATGTTTCCCCTCACATTCCTTCTGGTTGTTTGAACCATGGTACATGATGGGGCCGGAGTACCGGCCAGGCGTGACTCACGAACGAAAAGAATTGTAGCATGATGGATAGGTTTTGTCAAAGATTAATTGGGCAATATCTATGAATTATTAACACAATGAGCACGAAGTATCAATAAGGGCCCAACTTATTTCTTCATCCTTCGTGTCCTTTGCGTTTAATTTCGCTACTCAAATCCCCAGTTATTTGAATCCAATGAACTGCCTGGCAATCTTCAAAGATATGTGCGGCTCGATCGAGGGATTGGCGGGCTGCCTGTGGCTCTTCCCATTCAATTTGCGCCTTTCCATAGTAGTAGAACGCTTTGCCAAGCTCCAGGCGGCTGCCTAAGCGCTCGAAAATCTGGATCGCCTGGTCGAGCAATTCCTTGGCTGGCTCGCGCTGACCCTGCACGCTGCGCAGCTGCGCCAAGACACGCAAAGCCTCTGCCTCATAATGGGGCGATTGAGCCTCCCGCGCCAGGGTCAGATTGCCGCCAGCTATGCCTTCAGCTTTCTCCAGGTCACCTGACTCAAGGGTAACCTGGCTGTAGAAACCAAAATACAGCAAAGGTACCATAAGGGTATCGGATCTTTTCAGAGCAACCGCAACCGCATCCATTAACTGACCTGCCGCTGTCCAATCACCGTTCATCGCATAGCAATAAGCAAGAGCTTGATTGCCTGTACCGACCATAGATATGTCCCCCAGCTTTTCCCCGCGCTGCTGGGCTCGTTTGGCATATGTCCTCGCAGCTTGATGATTTCCCCTGTCTGCTAAGATGACCGCAAGTTGGCTCTCGGAAAGCACTTGCAACCGGTTATCTTGAATGCGATCAGCCAGGTCCAAGGAGTTTTGAGCTAGCTCTTCGGCGCGCGACAGATCACCCATGCCAAAATATGCAACCGCCAGGGAATAGTCGGCCCAGCCGATGCGATGCTGGGCGCCGATCTTGATGCCAATGGCACGGTTTTTACCGCCATACTGAAGGGTGTCTGACCAAAACCCCATAAATGTGAAACATTCAGCCTGAAATTCGTAACCCAGGGCGATTGCCAATGGATAATTATGGCGCTCGCCTAATTCAGTCAAACGACGCGCCCATGCTATGCTGTTGTCAAACTCACTCAAGTGCTGGTACGCCCCCGCCATCGCTGCATAGGTGGACGTAAGCACAAGCGGATCTTGGAATGGCTCGGCGATCTCTTGGGCCTCCGCCAGATACTTTATAGCTTGCCGATACAGGCCTCGGTAGTGATGGAACCTGCCAAGTAATGCAGTTGCATGCGCTAACTCATTCGACTGGGTGCGTGGATCGGCATCGCGGACGACAGTATTCAGGTACTCAAGCCCGCGCTCATCCTGGGCCCAGATATAAGTTGTGCCAATCTTTGTATTCAACTCAACGCGCTGCCGAGGCTCTTCGGTGAGATGCAGTGCCTGTTGGTACGCCTCAGCACAGGGCAGATACGACCCTTGTAGAAAGAGGATGTCACCCATGAGCTCATAGATTTCAACCAGTTGATCCACCTGATCAAGCTCCTCCGTCGCGTCCAAGGCGTGGCGGGCATGCTGCAAGGCTTCATCCAGCGCGTAAAGGGCGTGGGCTTTTCTAGCGGCCTGAAGCGAATAACGATACCCTTTCTGCAGGTCGCCGCTCTCCAAGGCATGATGGGTTAGGCTTTCCAGGTCGTCGGGACGCAGTTCTTCGAGGGCTGCCATCACCTGGCGGTGATAGCGACGGCGGCGTGGACCACTCAGCGACTCTCTCAAGATGGGTGGAATGAGCGCATGTGTGAAACGAAATACTCCACCGCGTGCGCCGCTCATCTCCTCGATGAGTTGGGCTTGAACAGCGCTCTCCAGGGACCGGATCAAGCTGTTTTCCTCAAGGCGCCCAGCCGCTGCCAGTAACTCGTAATCAAACTGGCGCCCCAGAACTGCTGCCAGGGTTAGCACTTCCTGTGCATCGACTGGCAGGTTGCTCGCCCTGGATTGGATAGCCACGCGTATGCTCTGCGGGATTTCCAGATCGCTCATTTCCGGACGATACCAACGCCCATCAGCATAAGCAAGCTTACCACTCTCCACCAGCGCCTTGCAGACCTCTTCGATGAAGAAGGGGTTTCCTTCCGTCTCCTGATAAATCCCTGCCAGGAAATCAGGCGTAATCCCTTCGGCAAAGAGAGCCGCCAGCATATTTTCAGTGCTGGTTTTGTCCAGGCGGCGCAATTTCAACTGGTTGCCCAATCGCTCCCGGTTCAGTTCGTGCAACAAGGCCTGCAGCGGGCGGGTCTGGTCGAGATCAGTCTCTCGGTAGGTGGCAACCAACAGGAGGGGCAGGCGGCGCGTCCGGCGAGCCAGGTAGTGGAGCAGGCTCAATGTGCCACTGTCGGCCCAGTGCACATCTTCCAACAACAGCAATAGCGGGGTGCGCTGGCACAGCACCTGGCAGAACGCCACAACATTTTCAAAAAGGCGCACTTTATCCGATTGTGGATCCAATGATGGATTGGGCGGAATGTCAGGGTAGTAAAGGCGCAAATCAGGAGCCAAGAGGAGCAGGTCGGCAAGGATGAATTCTGGCACATCGAGCCCCTGCGAGCCATCCTGCACCGCGCCGCGAACAATCTGGGCAAAGGGGGCAAAAGGCGCGCCCCCTTCCGCGTAACATTCCCCAGCCAGTGCCAAGCTCCCAGAGACCTCAGCGCGGGTGACGACTTCGCGCACCAGGCGGGTCTTGCCCACCCCCGGCTCTCCACTGACCAGCAGGAGCTGGCCCTCGCCACGGCGAGCGCGTTCCCACAGGACAGTTGCTTCAGCCAGCTCGCCTTCTCGCCCCACGATACGCCCGCGCACAATGCGGTCGAGCAGGGATAGCTCTATCGGCGCCTCGACCTGGGGTCTAGACGGCGCCGAAGCGACTTCATCTAGCATTTCCAAAACCAGCGCAGCAGATGCCGGGCGCTCGTCTGGATCCTTGCTCAGCAACCGGACGACCAAAGCGTCCAAAGAGACGGGAATAGCATCGTTCTTTGCCCGCGGTGGGACTACCGGGGCGTGCAGGTGCTGAGTGATAATGGCAAAGGGGTCATCACCGGAGAAGGGAAGTTGACCGGTGCAAAATTCATACAGCATGGCACCCAAAGCATACAGGTCGGCACGGCCATCCAGTTCTTTTCCAAGCGCCTGCTCAGGGGCCAGGTAGAAGACCGTGCCGATGATGGTGCCTTCCATTGTGAGGCGCGAGGCAACCGAGCGGGCCAAGCCGAAATCCATCAGCTTGGCGATGCCATCCGAGGTGACCATCACGTTTTCAGGCTTCAGATCGCGGTGGATGATGCCATGGCTATGGGCATGCTCAAGCGCAGCGCACAGCTGGCTGGCGATCGGGATGATTTCATCGATCGTCTTGGGTCTTTGCTCATACAACGATGCCCCCTCAACCAATTCCATGACGATGTAGGCTAGGCTATCGACTTCTCCAGCATCGTAAATCGCTACGATATTGGGATGGTTAAGCTTTGCCGCCGCCTGGGCTTCTTGCAGCAACCGCGAGTGTCCTTCGCTGCCCAACCCTCCCTGGTTCAGAACTTTGACGGCGACGGGCCGTTCGAGCAGCATATCTTGGGCGCGATAGACCACCCCCATCCCGCCACTACCGAGCTCGCTATCCAAACGGTAGCGATCGTTCAATAACATCCCCATAGCTATCATGGCGATTACTCTACCCTTCTCTGGATAGACAGGTTTTCCGCAGCCGAACCCAACATGCGACGCCTGCCCATCTATATAAATTTCAGGACAAACCCGCTAAACTTTCGCTTATATGTCTAATATAATTTTATTATACATGCCTTCGCGTTTTATTTGGCATAAAATGAACGGGAGAGGGTGAGCAATCACCATATCTACCCGCGTGAGACAAAAAAATCCCCCCATCCTGTATGGACGGGGGGAGCAGGTGCTTTGAGTGAATTTTAATATTCCGGCATAGGGGGAGCAGCCGGGGCTTTCTCTTTCTCGGGCACGTCGGTGATCAAGGCCTCGGTGGTCAGGATCATGGCAGCGATGGAGGTAGCGTTTTCTAGGGCGCCGCGGGTCACTTTGGCGGGATCGATCACGCCGCTCTTCACCATGTCCACGTACTCCTCAGTGAGCACGTCGTAGCCGATCTTCTTGTTCTTCTTTTCCTTCTGCGTTCGTCGCACGGTATCCAGGATAACGGCGCCATCTTTGCCAGCGTTCTCGGCGATCTTGCGCATGGGCACTTCCAAGGCTTTACGGACGATATTCACACCCACCTGGGCATCCTCATTGTCCATCTTGACGCCTTCCAGGGCAGCCATGGCGTTGATCAGGGCTACGCCACCGCCCGGCACGATGCCCTCTTCCACGGCGGCGCGGGTGGCCGAAAGGGCGTCTTCGACGCGGTGCTTCTTCTCTTTCAGCTCAGTTTCAGTGGCCGCGCCCACGCGGATGATGGCGACGCCGCCGGAGAGCTTGGCCAGGCGCTCCTGGAGCTTCTCGCGGTCATAGTCGCTGGTGCTCTTATCGATCTCAACGCGGATCTGCTCAATGCGGCCTTTGATCTGGCTAGTGTCGCCCTTGCCACCGACGATAGTGGTGTCGTCCTTGGTAACCACGATCTTCTCGGCGCGGCCCAGGTCTTGCATTGTGGCGCTCTCCAGCTTGCGACCGAGCTCCTCGGAGATCACGGTAGCGCCGGTCAGGGTGGCGATATCGCCCAGCATAGCCTTGCGGCGGTCGCCAAAGCCGGGGGCCTTGACAGCGACCACGTTGAGCATGCCACGCAGCTTGTTCAACACCAAGGTTGCCAGAGCTTCACCGTCCACGTCTTCGGAGATGATAACCAGCTCGCGCTTGCCTACCTGCACCAGTTTCTCCAGCACGGGGACGATGTCTTGGGCGGCGGAGATCTTCTTGTCGTGAATCAGCAGGTAAGCGTCCGAGATGGAGGCTTCCATGTGCTCGGGGTCAGTGATGAAGTAAGGCGAGATATAGCCGCGGTCGAACTGCATACCTTCGACATACTCGGTCTCAAACTCCAAACCCTTGGATTCTTCGACGGTGATGACGCCGTCTTTGCCGACCTTATCCATCACCTCAGCGATCAGATCGCCGATAGCGCGGTCCTGAGCGGAGATGGAAGCCACGTTGGCAATATCTTCTTTGTTTTCGATTGGAATGGACTGGGCCTTGATTTGGTCAGCCACAGCCTTGGTAGCGGCTTCTACGCCGCGCTTGAGCAGCATAGGGTTGAAACCAGCTGCCAGGCTCTTCATACCATCGGTGACGATGGAGTGCGCCAGGACGGTGGAGGTAGTGGTACCGTCGCCGGCAATATCGTTGGTTTTGGTAGCGGCTTCTTTGAGCAGCTGGGCGCCCATGTTCTCAAAGGGGTCTTCCAGCTCAATTTCTTTGGCGACAGTGACGCCGTCGTGGGTAATGGTGGGGGAACCGAACTTGCGGTCAATTGCGACGTTGCGGCCTTTCGGGCCGAGGGTGGTGACCACCGCGGTCGCCAGCAAGTCCATGCCGCGCTGCAGGCGGCGGCGGGCTTCTTCTGAGAATACCAGTTGTTTAGCGGCCATAGAACATTTACTCCTTATCTAGGATGAATTCAGGGGGGGTTACGATTCAACGATTGCTAACAGATCGCTCTCTTTGAGGATAAGCAGCTTCTTGCCGTCCACCTTGATCTCGGTGCCGGCATATTTGGCGTACAGGACAACGTCGCCAGCCTTGACATCCATGGGGACGCGTGTGCCTTTCTCATCGCGCTCGCCAGGTCCGATAGACAGGATTTTGCCTTTTTGCGGCTTTTCTTTTGCGGTTTCGGGGAGCACGATACCGCCAGTGGTCATCTCTTCCATCTCGATGGGCTCGACCACCACGCGGTTTCCTAAAGGCTTGAGTGACATAGACATGACTACCTCCTTGGGGTATAAGGTTTGAATTTCAAGTGACATGCAGAAGAGTTAGCACTCAGTGTGCGAGAGTGCTAACTCGCGGTCAAATGATACCCATTTTTTCGATGGGAGTCAAGAGGGAGCTTGAAATTTTAATAAAATTCTGACATTCCCTACGGAGATACGACCGGTGTAGGTATGTCGCTCATCATCTCATCCGGAGGTGCAGGCGGCGCGCCACTCGATCCCAGGCGTGCGCAGATACCCTGGCTGTCTGCCACAATCTCCATCAGTACCGGGTCATCCGAGAACTGAGCGCTCACACCGTCCAACACCTGTATTGCCTCAGGACAGTTGTTCTGCTCTGGTCGGCTTAGGAATGCCAAGACAGTACCATATTCAACATAGTAGTAAGCCACGGCCAGGTTGGTCATCGGCAGGCCATCCACAGCGACGCTATTCGGAAGCAGCTCCTGATCCACCAGGTTCATAGCGATCTCGTTCTCCTCGGCGCTGCAACCACGCACAGCACAGCGCAACGCGCTCAAGGCGCCTTCATAGTTGCGCGACCTGATGTAGATGATGCCTAATTGCCCGTAGGTATTAGCATTGGTGGGATCGTAGCTAAGTGCTTTTTCAGCATTGCGGGCGGCGATAAAGAATTCACCTTGCTGGGAGTAAGCCTTGGCGATCTCCAGGTTGGGGATGGGGTTTTGCACACCCAGCTGGGTGTTAATATCCGCGGCTTTGGCAAAGTATTCCAAAGCCTGCTCGTAGAGTCGCAGGCGCAGGTAGTTGCGACCGACGTAGACGTACAGGAAGGTCAGGTTGGGATTAATGGATGAAGCCAGCAGATATTCTTTGATGGCACTGTTGTACTGCCCAAGCGACTCGAGTACAGTGGCATAAACACGGTGAGCGTCCATCGAGTTGGGGTCCAGGGCGGTGGCTTGTGCGGCGTACTGCTCGGCTTGTATCCACTTCTGCTGGTCAAGCAGCACCTCCGCATAAAATGACAGCGCAAGGGCATTGAGTGGATCCAGCTGGTAGGCGCGCACGGCTTCCCCTTCAGCCTCCTTCAAGAACTCGGCTACCCCCTCCTCCGTAGTAGCGTAGGACGCATTCCAATCCAGGACAAAGGCGCGCACAGCATGGATGGTGCTATCATCCGGGTTCAGCTCGACAGCCTTATTGATCGATTCAAGGGCATCAGCCAGGCGGGCGCGCCGTTCGGCGTCGTTGCTGAGCATATTGATGGAATAGGTCTGGATGCGGGCCATCTCGGCCCAGGCCTGGGCGTTGGTTGGATCGACCTCCAGGGCTTTCCGATAAGTATCGATGGCATCCGGGTTGGGCGGAGCGGGCTTTGGAGGGTCCGGGTCATCCAGCTTTCCCGCCTGGAAGTATGCCTGAGCCTCGAATATATAGGACGAAGCGATGCGGGTGGGGGTTGGCGTGGCTAAGAAGAGAGGCTCCACCTGTCCACGCTGCACACCCTGTAATAACCACAGGCCAGCCAGGATAAGGCCTAATAAAACCATCACACGGGTAAAGTTAGATCCCGATTTGACTGGACGGAAATTTGGGCGCTTACCGGTGAGTTGTCTTGCCATCGTATTGAATCATTCAAATTCGCGCAGTTGGGGATTCATTTCCATCAACTGCGTAAATCCTAACATTAAGGGGTTGCCGTGACCTCGGGTGTGCTCTCGCCAGATTCTACTTCAGGAGTTCCCAGGCTGGCTTTGCATAAATCCATACCAGCGATGGCATTCTCAACCGCCAGGTCATAATCGGGCACGCCAGAGACCAGCGCCTGGAAGACAGGAACTGCTTCAGCGCAACGGTTTCTCTTCGCCAGGGCAAAACCGTAGAACCAGTAATATTCAGCTACCTTGCCGTAGTCCAGGGGCAGGCCTTCCACAGGCGTCCCCTCAACAGTAGTCCCGCCCCGCACTGCCAAAGCTAATTCTTGAATGGCTTTGTCCATCTCGTTATTTTTGTAATACATGACGCCTAAGTTGCCGCGCAGTTTGGCATCAGAGGGGTCAATCTTGACCGCATCCTCGGCATATTGGGCAGCCTTGCCGAACTGGCCCTCATTGGAGTATGCGAGCGTGATCTCGGTAGGGATATTGGGGTCTTTCGGGTTGAGGGCATAAGCCGCCAGTAGCTCATCCACTGCCTGATCATTTTCACCCTTAAGACGATAGGCAAATCCCAGCAGCAGGTGCAGGTCGGCGATCTTATCATTAACGGCAACAGCAGCCTTTAATTCGGTGATGGCCTCATCGAGGTTCTCGGTCCCGGTGTAGAGCAACACCAAACCACGGGCGCGATGCGACTCCAGGGAACTGGGGTCCAGCTCCTTTGCCAGCCGGGATTCGGCTGCCGCTTTCTCGAAATCCTCGAAGTCGCCTTTGTTCATCAGGATCTCGGCGTAATAGGCGTGAGCCAGCGCGCTGTTTGGGTCAAGCTCCAGGGATCTTTTGATGGATGCCTCCGCAGCCAGGTGATCGCCCAGAAAGCTCTGCGCATAGGCCTGAACAGCGTGCGCCATGGGGTTATTGGGGTTTTTAAGCAGGGCGTTTTGGGCATTGGTCAGGGCGTCTTGGTATTCTCCAGTAAAGATCTGGATACGGGCCAGGGTGACATACAAGATGGGGTTGCTCGGATCGGCGATGACAGCTTGCTGGTAAGCCGCAATCGCCTGTGCCAGCTTGCCCTCCTCAAAGAGCTGCTCGGCTTCGTTGACAACCGACTCGGGACTGCGTGTGGGCGTGGAGGTAGGGATGAACAGAGGTGGCGTGGCAGGGACAATCACCTGGTTGAAGTACAGGGCAATAACGATAAAGCTTAATAGGAGCAAGATGCGCCAGGGACTAGGGCGCTTCTTCAGGCGGCGGGCCATGCTCCATTTTGGACCACGCAAATACATATTTTGATCATACCATTGGCAAGGAATAGACGCAAGAAAGGTTTTTATTGGCTCTTTGAAAATTCCTTGCCAACCGATCATGAAATAGCATAGAATTACACTATGCGCTTTGACCTATTTACCCTATTTCCAGAAGTTTTCGAGCCTTATTTACAGTCTAGCATCCTGCAACGCGCCAGGCAGCGCGGCTTGCTGGAGGTTAACCTGTACAACATCCGCGACTGGACAAGCGACCGCCATCATGTCACTGATGACGAGCCGTATGGCGGAGGGGGCGGCATGGTGATGAAGCCAGAGCCGATCTTCGCCGCAGTGGAGGGCATACTGGGCTCGCCCCCGGCCTGCCCGGTCGTGTTGCTCACACCGCAGGGGCGCCCGTTTAATCAGGCGGTAGCACAAGAGCTGGCACAGCAGCCGCGCCTGGCCCTGCTGTGCGGGCGTTACGAGGGGGTGGACGAGCGTGTACGCCTGCACCTGGTGAGTGATGAGATCTCCATCGGCGATTACGTGCTCACCGGGGGGGAACTGCCCGCCCTGGTGGTGGTGGACGCAGTGACCCGCTTTTTGCCGGGGGTGCTGGGCGATCCAGAAGGCGCCTGGGACGATTCGCACGCTATGGGTTTGCTGGAATACCCCCACTACACGCGCCCGCCGGAGTTCCGCGGCTGGCGCGTACCAGACACGCTGCTCTCGGGCGACCACGCCCGCATCGCTCGCTGGCGAAGGGAGCAAGCCTTACTGCGCACAAAGCAGCGACGTCCTGACCTGCTGGCGCGCGCAGAACTCTCCGCAGCGGATCGCAAGTTCTTAGCCCAACTCGAAGCACAGGACGAGGGGCGAGGGGCAGCTGACGATTCGCAAAGTACAGACGAACAAGGCTGACCACGCGCTTTCACCGGATTAACAGGCAAGCATCTTGAACTTGGACCCGCAAACTCCTATCCTCTGGGCTGATGATGGCCTCATCGCTGTGAACAAGCCAGCCGGGCTGCCCGTACTCCCAGATGGCTACCACCCAGAAGTGCCCCATTTGCGCAGCGTGTTGCAGCCAGTTTATGGGCGGCTGTGGGTAGTACACCGCCTGCATAAAGAGACCAGCGGCATCGCCGTTCTGGCGCGCACGGCTAAGGCTCACCAGGCGTTGAACACGCAATTTCAGGAGCGCCAGGTGACCAAGGTCTACCATGCCCTGGTAACTGGAACACCCACCTGGCAAGAACGCGTGGTAGATGCGCCATTGCTGCCGGACGGAGATCGCAGGCACCGTACAATCATCGAAGGTTTGCGCGGCAAGCCAGCACTGACGCAGTTGCGCCTGCTGGAGAGATTACAGGATTACACTCTGCTGGAAGCCAGACCCAAGACGGGCCGCGCACACCAAATCCGCGCCCACCTGGCGCACCTGGATTATCCAATCTTGGGCGATAGGCTTTATGGCGGCGGTGATGGCCTGTACCTGTCCATGCTCAAGCCAGGCTTTCGTGGCGGCATAAATGGCGAATGTAGCATCCTGGGGCGGGTGGGATTGCACGCCTGGTCGCTGGAGTTTTTACACCCCACGAATGGGGACAAACTGAGCCTCATCGCTCCCTATCCGAAGGATTTTTCTGGCGCGCTGAAGCAGCTGCGCAAATATCAACCACGGGATATACCCCTTTATTAACCAAATATCAGAATTGTCAGCTCGCATCACCTCGTTTCTTGACGTTCTCATGCGGGCATGGTATCATTTATTGCGCTTTTTTAGCACTCTCGCCTCGAGAGTGCTAAATTCAATGAGGTGAAAATGCCGAAATTAACCGAACGCCAAAAACTGATCCTGGCCTTGGTGATCCGCAGCTATATCGAGACTGCGCAGCCGGTCGGATCGGCCCACCTGGTGCGACGTTTCAATCTGGATTTCAGCTCAGCTACGGTGCGCAACGAGATGCAGACCCTGACAGAGCTGGGTTACCTGCGACAGCCACATACTTCGGCTGGGCGCGTGCCCACCGAGGAGGGATATCGCTACTTCGTGCGCCAGCTGATGGGCCAGTCTGAGCTGCCCGTAGCGACCAAGCACACTATCGCTCACCAGTTTTACCAGGCCGGGCACGACGTGGATCGCTGGATGCGCCTGGCTGCTTCGGTCCTGGCGCACCATTCGCAAGCTGCTTCGCTGGTGACCGCCCCACACACGGAACAGGCACGCTTCAAGCATCTGGAGCTGATCGCTACGCACGGGCGACAGATGCTGATGGTGATGGTTCTCTCTGGCGGCGATGTGCGCCAGCAGATGCTGAGCCTGGCAGAGCCAGTGTCCCAGGAGCAGTTGAGCGCTGCAGCCGCTAAAATTAACGCACTGTGCCAGGGGCTCACGCCCGAGGGTTTAGCTGGCGTGACTGCCCAGCTGGATGTCCTTGAAAAGGACGTGATCAAACTAGTCATCGATGACATGCGCCGCTCGCAGGATATCCTGGGCGGGGAAGTATATCGAGACGGGCTGACGCATGTGCTGTCTGAACCCGAGTTCGCTGAGGTGGATGTGGCACGCAAAGCGCTGCGCATTTTAGAAGAGCGTTCGCTCCTCGAAGATCTGCTTGCCCGCACAATCATGAATGATGCCATTGGTGGTGTGCAGGTTCTCATTGGCGGCGAGGGCACCTGGGAGGAACTACGTGACTGCTCAATGGTGCTAGCTCGGTATGGCGTGCCAGGTCTAGCCACGGGCACCCTGGGCGTGCTGGGGCCGATCCGCATGGCTTACGGTCAGACCATCTCCACCGTGCGCTATGTGGCCGGGCTTTTGAGCGATCTGGTTGTCGATTTACACGCCGAATAATCGAGCATCACAGTTTTTTGATGAGTTTTTGATCGTTATCAGAAATTTACCTGTTTGCAGGACAAGGAGCAATGACAAACGAAAGTATCAGCCAATCAGAGAACCACGAAATGGATCAGGTAGCCTCCGGAGAAGCACAAGAAACCGTCGAGGCGCTTCAAGCGACCACACCAGACGACGTTCAGGTATTAAAGGACGAACTCATCGAGTGGCAAACCAAAGCCAATGAATACCTGGATGGATGGCAGCGCGCCCGGGCGGATTACGCCAACTACAAGAAACGCGTGGAACGTGACCAAGCCCAGGCACACCAAAACGCAACGGCAAATGCCATCCGCCGTTTCCTGGAAGTGAAAGACGATCTGGAGCTGGCACTCAAAAATCGCCCAAACCAGGGCGATGATGCCGGTTGGGCAGACGGGGTGGAGTTGATCTATCGCAAGCTTGCTGCCTTCCTCGAAGCCGAGGGTGTGAGCATCATCGAGACAGATGGCAAATTTTTCGATCCAAACTTCCACGAAGCCATCACTCACGAGGTCCATCCCGAGCTGGAGAGTGGTCAAATTATCGCTGTGCTTAAACAAGGCTATCGTATGGGTGACCGGGTGTTGCGCCCCGCCCAGGTTCGGGTAGCTAGCTAATCGGAGGAATTCATTATGGGAAAAATTATTGGAATCGATTTAGGTACTACCAACTCAGTCGTGGCTGTCATGGAAGGCGGGGAGCCGGTGGTAATCCCCTCGGCGGAGGGCGAGCGCCTGGTGCCGTCTGTCGTCGCCTTTAACAAGAACCGGGAGCGCCTGATCGGGCGCGTGGCGCGCAACCAGGCTGTCGTAAACCCCGAGAACACGATCTTCTCGATCAAGCGCTTCATGGGACGCAAGTTTAGCGATCCCGAGGTGCAGCGCGCCACGACACGCGTGCCATATAAGGTAGCACAGGCGCCCAATGGCGATGTGCGCGTGATCCTTGACGAGCGCGAATATTCTCCGCCCGAAGTGAGCGCCATGATCCTGGGCAAACTTAAGGCAGATGCTGAGGCCTACCTGGGCGAGACGGTCACCCAGGCAGTGATCACCGTGCCGGCTTACTTCAACGACGCCCAGCGCAATGCCACCAAGGACGCAGGCAAGATCGCCGGGCTGGAGGTGCTGCGTATCATCAACGAGCCGACCGCCTCCTCCCTGGCCTATGGCCTGGACAAGAAAAAGGACGAGCTCATCGCCGTCTATGACCTGGGTGGCGGCACCTTCGATATCTCCATCTTGGACGTGGGAGACGGGGTCTTCCAGGTGCGCGCGACCAGCGGCGACACCTTCCTGGGCGGCGACGATTTCGACCAGCGCATCATTGATTTTATAGCCGACGAGTTTAAGCGCGAACAAGGCATTGACCTGCGCAAAGATAGGCAAGCCCTGCAACGCTTGAAAGAGGGGGCTGAGAAAGCTAAAATCGAGCTTTCCAGCATGATGCAGACCGAGATCAACCTCCCATACATCACCGCAGATGCCAGTGGACCGAAGCATCTGGTCATGACGCTGACTCGCGCCAAGCTAGAACAGTTGACTACGGACTTGATCGAACGCTCGCTTGGGCCAGTGCGACAGGCGATGAAAGACGCCGGGCTAGAACCAGACCAGGTGAACGAGGTCGTATTGGTGGGCGGCATGACGCGTATGCCTGCTGTGCAGGACGCGGTTCGCAAACTGTTCGGTAAAGGCCCCCATAAGGGTGTCAACCCCGACGAAGTGGTTGCGGTAGGTGCAGCGATCCAGGCAGGCGTGCTGGGCGGCGAGGTGAAAGATATCTTGCTGCTGGACGTCACGCCCCTGACCCTATCTGTAGAGACCTTGGGCAGCGTAGCCAGCCCGATGATTGAGCGAAACACCACCATCCCCACGCGGAAAAGCCAGATTTTTTCCACAGCTGCCGACAGCCAACCTCAGGTGGAGATTCATGTACTGCAGGGCGAACGCCCCATGGCAAACGATAACAAATCGCTGGGTAAGTTCATCCTGGATGGTATTCCACCCGCGCCGCGCGGCATCCCGCAGATTGAGGTGACCTTCGACATCGACGCCAACGGCATTCTCAAAGTCACCGCACAGGACAAGGCTACCAGTCGCAGCCAGAACATCACGATTACCGCCTCATCGGGGCTCGCCGAAGCAGAAGTTGAGCGCATGCGTAAGGACGCCGAGATGCACGCTGATGAGGATCGCAAGCGGAAAGAGTTGATTGAGGCGCACAACACGGCCGACAACGCCATCTACACTGCCGAAAAGTCGCTCCGCGACCTGGGCGATAAAATCCCCGCAGAACTCAAGAGCCAGGTGGAAGAGCATGTTTCCAAAGTGCGCGAGGTGATTAACAGCGAAGACGCGGAGAAAATTCGCCAAGAAACCGAGGCGTTGTTCAGCGTGGTGCAGCAGGTCGGCACCGCCGCCTACCAGCAGGAAGCGCCCAGCGAGCAGGCGCCCAGCGAAGATGAACAAGGCGACGAGCCAGATTCGGGACCTGATGACGAAGAAGTTGTCGATGGTGAGTTTAGAAACGTTTAATGCTTATTGGTTCAATGACAACAGGTTGGAGGCTAGCAGGCTGCTCGTATCTGCCTGCATCCGGCAACCATAATCCATGATGACTGAACGAGATTATTACGAAATCCTGGGCGTCCCGAAGAACGCTTCCAATGAAGAGCTGAAGTCCGCTTTCCGGCGTTTGGCTCGGCAATTCCATCCTGACGTCAACAAGGAAAGCGACGCCGAGGAACGCTTTAAAGAGATCAACGAGGCGTATGCCGTGCTATCCGACCAGGATAAACGCTCGGTTTACGATCGCTTAGGTCACGCCGGAGTGAAGGGAGCCGGCGGAGTACCTGATTTCAGCGTGGATTTCTCGGATTTCGCCGATATCTTCGGAGATTTATTTGGCTTTGGTGGCTTCACACGCAGCTCGCGCCGCCAGCGCAACGCACCCCGCCGCGGACAAGACCTCTCGTACCGGCTTGATCTGACCTTTGAGGAAGCCGTATTTGGCCTGGAGAAAGAGATCGAGTTTGTCCGCGATGAGTTGTGCAACACCTGTTCTGGCTCTGGCGCGGAGCCAGGCACTTCCCCGGTTCGTTGTACGACCTGCAACGGCTCAGGCGAGATGCGCCAGGTTCGCCAGACCCTGCTCGGGTCCATGGTTCAGGTATCTACCTGTCCCACCTGCAAAGGTGTCGGCGAAACCATCACCACACCCTGCCATACTTGCCAGGGTCGCGGCCTGGAGCGGCGAACCCGTCGCAAGGTCGTGAACATCCCGGGCGGAGTGGATGACGGTACCCAAATCCGCCTGGCTGGGGAAGGGCAGCCGGGCTTGAACGGCGGGCCGAACGGCAACCTTTACATCACCATCCATGTCCAGCCTCACAAATTCTTCCGCCGCAGGGAGAACGATATCATCCTTGACCTGGACATTAACCTGGCGCAGGCGACCTTGGGAGCAGAGGTGGAAATACCCACTGTAGATGGCCCAGCGCGATTGAAGATCCCCTCCGGTACGCAGCCTGGCAAGGTACTGCGTATGCGTAGCAAAGGAGTGCCCTACCTGCGCAGCAACGGTCGTGGAGACCAGTTAGTGGTGGTTAATGTAGATATTCCGACCCGCTTGACCAGTGAACAGCGCGAGCTTTTTGAGCAACTGGCAAAAAGCCTGGGGAGCGAAGTGCGCCCGCAAGAGCGCAGCTTTATTGACTGGTTGAAAGAAACCTTGGGAGGGTAGTTAATGCCCTCGAGTCGCCCCGACTTACACTTCACTCACCTCTAACCCCCTTTGGAGCGGGGGAAAGATCGGAATACAGGCTGAATGGGTAATTCAAGCTGGCTTGAGATATCTTTGATTGTCGATGGAGAGATGGCTGAGGCCGTAGCGGAGGTGCTAGGGCGCTATGTCTCCGGCGGTGTCGCCATCGAGTCTACGGCAGTGACAGCCAGGGCAGACGACAGCGAAGGGCAGGCTATCGGTCCGCTGCGCGTGTGCGGTTACCTTCCTGTTGACGACCAGCTTGACGAGAACCGCCAGCGTGTCGAGCAGGCTTTATGGTTCCTGGGGCGTATCCGTCCTTTGCCAGCCCCACAATACCACATCATACACGAACAAGACTGGTCACAAGCCTGGAAGTCTCATTATCACCCCATCGCCATCGGTCAGCGGTTGATGGTCGTGCCAGCCTGGGAGCAGCCTCCCGATCCAGCACGCATCGCCATTCGCATGGACCCTGGCATGGCTTTTGGCACTGGGACACACCCCACTACACAGCTCTGCCTGGAGCTGATGGAAATTTACCTTCCCGGAAGGGAAGCCGCGATTATCGACCTGGGCTGCGGATCGGGCATCCTTGCCGTGGCGGCGCTCAAACTTGGCGCGGAACAAGCCCTGGGCGTGGATATCGACTTGGAAGCCGTGCAGGCGACGCGCGATAACGCCGAACTGAACGGCGTGGCGGGTCAGCTGGAAATTGGCAAGGGTTCTGTTGACGAAATCCGCCGGGGTGAATTTGCGCTTCGCCGCGCAAACCTGGTGCTGGCCAATATCCTGGCACCTGTGATCATTCGCTTGCTGGATGATGGCCTGCCCGATCTGCTGACACCCGACGGCGTCCTGATCCTTTCAGGCATCCTGGAAGAGCAAGCGGTTGAGGTCGAAGACGCCCTGCAAAGATACAACCTGCGCACCCTGGATCGCCGCCAGTCCGGGGATTGGGTAGCGCTAGTGGCGGGGATGATATTATAATAAATACATGAATGAGAACACCTTCCCACCTTCTGCCCCCAAACCCAATCCGGTAACCCAGCGCAAGCATCGCCAGGAGGTTCTCTGGCAAATTACGCTGCCATTAGCGCTCGGCGCGCTGCTGGTGCTGGCTGTGGGGGCTGGTGTGGTTTACGCTGGAGCGACCCAGACAGGCCCGGTGGATCGTTGGGCGAGCATCTCCATCATATGGCTGATCATCCCGACCATGTTTTTAACCCTCATCTTTCTGGTAGTGACAGCGGGTCTGGCGTATGGAATCATATGGCTAATTGGCGCCCTGCCTAAATATACCCGCCAAATCCAGGATGTATTTGTTTTGATTGATGCGCGGGTGAGGAAAGCCGCTGATGCTATCGTGGAGCCGACCTTACGTGTTCAAAGCTTCACAGCAGGGCTGCGGGCGCTGCGACGCAAGTGAGCAAAGGAGTGATTAATGTCAAACAATGGAAATGAACAGGCTGGCGGAAACTGGAAATCCAAGGCTCTGCTAGCTGGGGCAGTTTTAGGCGCAGTGGTAGGTCTTAGCGCTGCCTACCTCATCATTCAGCGAGCTGAGCGCGAAGATGGGGAGGTGCGCATCTCCCCAGGTGATGGGGTGAAACTAGGAGTGCTGGTGTTCGGCTTGCTGCGTCAAGTGGCCCAGCTGGGTGAGGGCGAGAAATAACCCAGGATAAATATCCAAAGATTACAGATCGGGGCGGACTGACCGCCCCCTTTTTATTGGTAGGATTTTGCAGGAGATTATCAGATGGAAGAATTAAAAGAAATGAAATGTGTGCCTTGCCGCGGCGGAGTGCCCCCTCTAACCAGTGAACAGATTGCCGGCTTGCATCCGGGTGTCCCAGAATGGCAGGTGCTCGATGTGGAGGGTATCCAAAGGTTGCAGCGGGTATTTAAATTCAAGAATTTTGCCCAAGCCTTGGAATTCACGAACAAAGTTGGCGCGCTAGCTGAAGAAGAAGATCACCACCCGGCGCTGCTCACCGAGTGGGGCAAGGTGACCGTGACATGGTGGACTCACAAGATCAATGGCCTGCATCGCAACGATTTCATCATGGCAGCCAAGACCGATGCGTTAAAGTAGTAACCTACATGAACGGCAAAATCTTGCCATATAAGCTTACCTTGCGAGGGTCGCGATAACGGACTGCGATTCTTAGGGTGGAAGTGTGCACTGTGTGTAGGGGTACCTCGCAATAACGTTTTCAAAGAACCCTCGAACCCTCATTTGATAGCTACGCTCATTGCAAGCTCTTGACAGGCGAACTATCTCTATCTATAATATGAACGAACGTTCGTTCAGTATAGAGCGAGAAACTCCTATGTCTGAAGAGATCGCGCCTCGCGGGGAGCGCACCCGCAACGACATCCTTCAGGCCGCCTACCAATTGTTCTTGGAGCGCGGTTTCCATGGCACGTCTATGCGCCAGATCGCTCAAGCAGCCGGTATCGCTCTGGGTGGCATATACAACCATTTCTCCAGCAAGGAAGACATATTCACAGCAGTCTTCCTAGAACGCCATCCCTTTCGGGATGTACTGCCTCTGATGAACACCGCGCAGGGCGAGACGGTAGAAGAATTTGTGCGCGATGCTGCCCAGCGCATGGTGGCCGGTTTAGGGCAACGCACCGATTTCCTCAACCTGATGTTCATCGAGCTGGTGGAATTTAAGGGGCAGCATGTCCCACACATCTTTCAAATCATCTTCCCCGAAATGATGGAGTTTACCCAGCGTTTCCAGACCGAGCGCCAGGAGCTGCGCGATATCCCGCTTTTGGTGGTGGTGCGCGCCTTCATCGGACTCTTCTTCTCTCTCCTGATCACAGAGATCATGATCGCAGACCAGTTGCCGCCAGAGGAGCGCGAGCATGCCTTGGATTATTTCGTCGATATTTACCTATACGGAATCTTGAAGGGTGGCACTACACTCGAGAAGGTGCAACAATGAACTCTCGTCTGACCTCCCTGATCCGCAAAGAGTTTCTCCAGATCTTGCGCGACCCGCGCACCCTAGCGCTGGCGCTGGTCATGCCATTAGTGCAACTTTTCCTGCTCGGCTATTCAGCTACCAACGATGTACGCAACGTGCCGCTGGCGGTCTACAACCAGGATCGTGGGCCTGAAGCGCGCGCCTTGCTGGACGCTTACCGCGCCGCCAATTACTTTTCTCTGGAGTACGATGTGAGCTCCGAGCAGGAACTGCGCGACTTGATCGACAGAGGCCAGGCGCGCGGCGGCCTGGTCATCCCACCAGATTACAGCTCCCGCTTACAGGGAGATGGCCAAGCAGAGGTGGCATTTATCTTGGACGGCAGCGACCCCACGGTGGCAGCCACGGCCCTCTCGGCAGCGCAGGTGATCGGCCAGCAGCATGCTACCAGTGTGCTCAGCGACCGCCTGGGTCGGCGCGGGCAGTCCTCCGCCATCCGCCCGCCCATCGAAGTGCGCACCCAGGTTTGGTACAACCCAGACTTGGAGAGTGCTTACTTTATGATCCCCGGAGTGATTGGGATGATCCTGTACGCCATCACCTCTATCCTGACTTCCACAGCCATCGTGCGCGAACGCGAGCGCGGCACCATCGAGCAGCTCATCGTCACCCCTATTCGCCCCTGGGAGCTGGTGGTGGGCAAGATGTTGCCCTACGTCATTTTGGCCTTTCTTAATACGCTGGAAGTGCTCGCCATTGGCGCTTTGTGGTTTCATGTGCCTATCCGCGGCGACCTGGGTCTGATTTTGCTGCTCTCCGCGTTATTCCTACTCACCAGTCTGGGGATCGGCCTCTTAGCCTCTACCATCGCTAACACGCAGCAGGAGGCCATGCTCACCGTATGGATGACGCTACTGCCCAGCATCTTCCTCTCCGGGTTCTTCTTCCCGCTGGAGGCCATGCCCAAAGTGCTCCAGTGGCTTTCTTACCTGATGCCGCTGCGTTATTATCTGGTGATCATCCGCTCGCTGCTGCTCAAGGGTGTGGGCGCAGAGATGCTAAAGGGCGACATTGTGGCGCTGGCAATTTTCGGTTTTGCCATTATGGCAGCCGCGGCGATGAGGTTCCGGAAAAGACTGGACTGATCATCGTAGGAGGTTCCCATGCATCCAAATCCTAGAAAGATAGTGCCTATTGTTTTGCTGATCGCCATCCTTGGGGGTGCGATCTGGTATTTTACCCTCGGGCAGGGGAACGGCAATTCCAGTGCGTTAACCGCCTCAGGGACCATCGAGGGCACACAGGTGGTCATCGCCCCTGAACTTGGCGGGCGTGTACGGGAAGTTATGGTCCAGGAGGGTGAGGTGGTGGAAACCGGGCAGACCCTAGTGCGCTTCGACGACTCCCTGCTGCAGGCGCAGTTAAGTCAAGCACGGGCTGCATTGCATTTGACCCAGGCCAACTACGATTTAGCCGCCAAAGGACCGACAGATGAGCAGCGCCGACTTGCCATCGCCTCAGCGGAGATGGAGCTGACGACTGCCCGGCAGGCACTGCAAGCCCTGTACGATAATTCAGGCTTGACGGAATCACAGCTCGAGCAGTCCATCGCTGCCATTGATAAATCCCGCGATAAGGCGCAGCAATACTTGGACAATGTCAATACCGAGGCTGACCCCTCAGACATCGACGCCGCATGGGCTTCGGTGGTTATTGCCCAGGATAAGCTGGAGGACGCCTTAGAGGACTTCGAGCCGTATGAGAAAAAAGATCAGAGCAACCTGACACGCGCCATCTTTCAGGCACAGGTGGCCTCTGCACAGAAGCAGTACGATTCCATGGTCGAGCGTTACAACAATCTGGTCGGCACCGCCAACCAGTATGAACTAGCCTTGGCTCGTTCGGAGGTAAGCCTTGCAGAAGCTAAGCTGGCCGATGCAAAACGGCAATACGAAGAATTACAGGAAGGCATCGATCCTGACTCCCTGGCCCTGGCCCAGGCGCATCTGAACACTGCCGAAGCCAACCTGGCGGTTGCCAAAGCCGACCCCAGCCCCGAGCAACTGGCGGCTGCCCAGGCACAGGTGGAAGTCGCGCAGGGTGCGATGGAAGTGATTGAAGCGCAGATCGCCAAACTGGTCATCAACGCTCCAATGGATGGGGTAGTGCTGACCCGCACGGCGGAACCGGGCGAGGTGCTGGTTCCGGGCGCACCCCTGCTATCTCTACTCAGATTGGATGATCTTACTATAACCGTATATGTACCCGAAGACCGCTATGGCACCATCAAGCTGGGACAGACCGCTTCGGTGACAGTGGACTCGTATCCAAGCGAGGCCTTTGAGGCCACGGTCATACGCATCGCTGACCAGGCCGAGTTCACCCCGCGCAACGTGCAAACCGAAGCCGGTCGCCGTACAACCGTGTTTGCAGTGGAACTCTCGGTGACAAATCCGGAGGGCAAGCTCAAGCCGGGCATGCCCGCGGATGTAGACTTTAGTCTCAAGTGAAAGTGTTCGGCAATTTCACCACTTTCACCCCCATCTCTATGGACATACTTATTGAAGCCCTTAATTTGCATAAGTCGTTTGGCGAAACGCGGGCTGTGGATGGGTTAAACCTGCGCGTGGCGGCAGGGGAGATCTATGGTCTGGTTGGACCGGACGGCGCTGGCAAAACCACCACGCTACGCCTGCTGTGCGCGGCGCTGCAACTTGACCGAATCAAAGACGACGAGCAATCCTCCATCCGGATCAGTGGGTATGATGCAGTCCGCCAGACTGAGCTCGTCCGCGCTCAGATCGGCTACTTGCCCCAGCGCTTTTCGCTATATGAAGACCTGACCGTGCTGGAGAACATCCGCTTCTTCGCTGAGGTGCGCGGCATGAGCTCGGCGGATTGGCGACCGCGCTGTATGGAAATCCTGGGCTTCGTCGGGCTGGATCCGTTTGTCGACCGGCTGGCAGGTCATCTTTCAGGGGGCATGAAACAGAAACTTGGACTGGCAGCAGCGCTGGTGCACAGGCCGCGCGTGCTGCTACTAGATGAGCCCACTACCGGGGTAGACCCAGTCACCCGCCAGGATTTCTGGCAGTTGATCATCCGCCTGGCAAGCCAGGCAAACCACGACCACGCCGAGGTGGCCGTGCTAGTCAGCACCCCGTATATGGACGAGGCGGCGCGTTGCACGCGGGTGGGCTTCATGCGCGCGGGTCGTTTGCTGATCGAAGGCTCGCCTGCCGATCTGCGCCTGCGCCTGAAGGATCAAATTCTGGAGCTACGTGGCCAACCCTTAGATATGCTGCGCCACCTTGCACACGCTGACCAGGATGTCGAAGATGTACAGATGTTCGGCGACCGCATTCACCTGCGGACCCGGCTGGGCTCGAGGGATTTGGTCGAAGAGCGGCTGACACAGCGCATCCTTGCCGAAGGCGGCGAAATCACCCTGCTCCGTCCAGTTGCGCCCCAGCTGGAGGATGTGTTCATTTCTTTGTTGGATCAACCTAATTCATCATCCTGAAATAAAGGTCTCATTGGGAATCGCCGAGGAAAAACAGAGATAAAAGCGCAAGATTGAGTATGAGTATAGAAGTCATCCATGCAACGAATCTAACTCGCCGCTTTGGCGATTTCACCGCAGTGGACCACATCTCTTTCACCATGAACGCCGGTGAGGTCGTGGGCTATCTGGGGCCTAATGGTTCGGGCAAGACCACCACTATCCGCATGTTGCTGGGCCTGCTCATCCCCACCGAGGGAGAGGCCAGCGTGCTCGGCTACGACGTGGTTCGCCAGGCTGAGCAGATACGGGAGCGCGTGGGGTACATGTCGCAGAAATTCGCCCTCTACCACGACCTCACTGTAGGCGAAAATCTGGCCTTCTACGCCGGGGTGTACGGCGAGCGCTCGCCGGCACGCCTGGCAGAAGTGCTGGAGCTGGTGGGGCTCAGCCAGCTCGAAGGGGAGCGGGTAAGCGACTTGCCGGTTGGCTGGCGACAGCGCCTGGCTTTGGGCACAGCCATCGTTCACCGCCCCAAGCTGCTATTTCTGGACGAGCCCACCAGCGGAGTAGACCCTACGACTCGCCGCGCTTTTTGGGATTTGATCTATGCGCTGGTGGACGAAGGCGTGACGGCTTTGGTGACCACGCACTACATGGATGAGGCGGAGTACTGCGGACGAGTCGGCATCATGCGCGACGGAAAGCTACTAGCTATGGATGCTCCATCGACACTAAAAACCAGCGCCCTGCCCGGGCTGACATGGGATGTGTTCTTGGATGGGGTCAGTAGCACGGGGGCGTCATCACTGCTAGTTGCCCTAAATGCCCTGGAGACATGCCCGTGCGTATTACGGGCGGGGTTGGTCAGCGATCACCTGCGGGCAATCACGCCCGCCGATGTGAGTGCTGAGACACTGCGCCAACATCTGGATGAGGCGGGCATCGAAGGCTTACGCATAGATCCAGCCGAGCCAACCCTCGAAGATGTTTTCCTGGCTTTAGCCACCAGATAACCATCTCTTTATTGCCCCTGCTACGCCAAATTCCCAAGACCCAAACTTTTATATCTTTTCTTTCTAACGTATAATTCTTAACGGATTATTCGTCATATGGAATCAAAATTGCCTCGCTTCATTATCGCCGGATCGTTGCTTCGCGAATATATCATCCTGCCTTCGGGCGAGGCACTCCTAGACGTACCCGGTGGGAACGTTCTCTACGCTGCTGTTGGATTGAAATTATGGGAACCGGAA
>DATCYX010000222.1:0-3223 GCA_036526235.1 Anaerolineales bacterium
CATATCGTCAAAGCTATTTTCGTAATTCTTGATCTCGAAACGCGTACCGGTAGCTGTGGCTGCGCCTTGAACGCATGCCTTGAATTTCCCGACAAGTTCATTGACGTAGCTGCGTGTATTGGCCCGTAAATAAAATCGACCCACGGTACGGTCTGGAATAATATTGGGTGCAGTGCCGCCGTTCGTGATCACCCCATGGATGCGCGCATCTGGTCGGATTTGCTGGCGCAAAGCATTGACATTGTTAAATATCAGGAGCATAGCGTCCAGGGCGTTTTTTCCATCCCAGGGGGCGGCCGCGGCATGCGCTGATTTGCCGTGGAATGTTATCTCGAGGGCATCCATTGCCAAGGATTCGGACAGGTAATAATTCCCCGAATACGGATGGATCATTAAGGCTGCGTCCAGCGAATTGAAAGTCCCTCGTTCGAGCAATACGACCTTTGCGCCATCGGTTTCTTCGGCAGGTGTACCGATCACCCAGGTTTCGCCATCCAACTCTGAAATCACCGCTCCCAGACCGATCCCAGCAGCCAAGGCAGACGTGGCAATCACATTATGTCCACAGGCATGGCCTAGCTCTGGTAATGCATCGTATTCTGCCAAGAAAGCTACCCGTGGACCTTGCCCACTTCCCTTGCGAGCACAAAATGCGGTGGGGATTTCCCCAAAGCCTCTTTCGACCTGGTACCCATGCGCCTCCAGGGAATTGGCTAATAAACCCGATGCAAAAATTTCCTGGTAACCTAATTCGGGCCGACTGTGAATTTGGTGAGAAATAGACAGGATGGCTTCCGCAGCGGCATCGATCGCTTGGATAATTTCTTGCTGTCGAGTGTCTAATTTCATCGATTATCCTTTTGAAAAATTAGAATGATAAATGGCGTAAACGATACTGGCAGCCGACGAATGGAAAGCGGATCTATTTTAATCGCTTTTCGAACCCGATTTTCGTTTTTTCTCATTGAGATATATCTTGGGTGGGGCTGGAGTTTAGAGCATGGGGTGAATGAGACAGTCTTTTATAGAAAATGCTGAAATAAGTCACTTGATTTTGTTCAAATTTTCACTTATGCTATAAGTATGAACCCGCAAATTGACTCGACCAATTTTGGCTCTATCACGATCACTGGGACAAAATTCCAGCACGATGTGATCATCCGTCTGGATGGCAAGATCGAAAAACGCAAGAAAAAACTCTCCAAGGCGATCTATGGCACATCGCATATCATCTCGATTGACGAAGCCAGGCATATTTATGAAGACGGTATGGAACAGCTTGTGATCGGCGCTGGTCAATTCGGAAGGGTCAAACTCTCAGAGGAGGCTGAAATCTTTTTCAGGGAAAAGGCCATCCGGGTAGCTATAATGCCCACACCGAGAGCAGTTGAAGCCTGGAATAGCGCAAAGACGGGTGTCATCGGTCTTTTCCATGTAACGTGTTGACGATTAGGGAGAAGGGAGGGTGAAGCGATGGAGGTACGCGTCGGTAAAGTAACCCATTTTTACAACAGGATAAGCGTGGCTGTTTTGGAACTTTCAGGGAACTTAGAGATCGGCGATAAGATCTTGATCTTGGGGAGGACATCGGAACTAACCCAAGTCGTTACTTCGATGGAGATAGAGCATCGCAAAGTGCAAACGGTTGGCCCTGGGATGGATGTTGCTCTGAAAGTTGCAGAACCTGTACGCAAGGGGGACATTGTGTACAAGATCATTGATAACGAATAAACGAGGCTGTTTTGTCTATCGAGCGGTTGCTGGAAAAGCCAGGCCGAATGTTCAGGGTAATTTTCGATAGGCTGAGCTTGCCAGTTCAGATGATACTGGGTTTTGTTTTCGTTGTTGTCCTGACTACCGTGACAATCGGCGTTCCTACGATATGGCTGCTTCGTCATGATTTAGACCGACAAGCGTGGATTGTGGTAGAGCAGGGAGTGCGCGCCGCAGATGCTTTCTGCGCGGCTCAGCAGAAAGAGATCATCGACTTTGCCACCTTGACTGCAGAACGTCCAACGTTGCATGAGTTCCTTAGTCAAGATAACCGTAGGGATCTTTTGGATTATTTGGTGACCCTTAAGAATGCTGCAGCATATGATCTGATTGTGGTTTGTGATGTGGATGACAAAGTTGTCACCGCAACAGAGAATATGGTCTCCAATCAGATCTGTTTGGAAAAAGACATTGGTGGAATGTACCTCGTGGATAGTCAGGAACCCCCTCAGGCATTGATGGTTGCCATCCATCCTATCGTCATGGATAGCCATACTATCGGGCGTGTAATTGTAGCAAACCGTATAGACCACGCGTTTGCTACCCAAATGCGGGCTTTCAGCGGGTTGGAAAACACACTTTTGGTGAGTGGGCGACCTGTCGCCTCGAGCTTTGACTTTGACTTATCTGATCTATCCAACATTCCTCATCAACTGATTGCTGCAGGCTCACCAAGCGGAATTGAGCAAAGTCAGTTCAAATTGGACGGGCAACCCTATTATGCCGAAAAGGTACCGCTGGAATATCTGGGTGTGACCGTAGAAGTCGCCCTCCTGGTCTCTGATATCGTTCGCTCGCAGCAGCGCCTGCTGTGGTTGTTGATTGGGGGTATGCTGGGTGTAGCTTCATTGGTCTCGGCTCTGGGTGTCTACATCTCCCAGCAGATCAGTAAACCTCTAGTAGACCTTGCAGAAACGGCAGCTGAGTTCAGCATGGGAGAACTGAGTTCGCCTGTATCGATTGAGGCGCGTGTGCGCGAAGCTGTCTTGGTTGGTCAAGCTTTGGAGAGTGCCCGTGTAAACATGTTGCATACATTGACCGACTTGAGGCGCGAAAAAGCATGGACAAATCACCTGCTCGAATCCATCGTCGAAGGAATCATGACCTTAGATGAAGAGAATCATATTGCTTTTTTCTCCCATGGAGCAGAACGGATCACTGGATGGAAACGCGAAGATGTACTGAACAAATCGTGTGACGAATTTTTCAAACCAGTTGAGATCGACCTCCCATTCAGTCAGGTGATACCCTCCTTTGGGATGCGAAAAAGAATTGTCGCCCAGATGGCTGGTGACCGTGTAGCTACCCTAGCAATGACTGGTGCCCGCCTTACTCCCCAAGAGGCAGGTGAAGCACATATTGCCTTGGTGTTTCGCGATATCAGTGAAGAAGACTTGATCCATCACCTTCTTGGGCATTTCATGGCAAATATTGTTCATGAGTTTCGCAC
>DATCYX010000223.1:0-4841 GCA_036526235.1 Anaerolineales bacterium
GATTTTGTGGGAACAACTCACGGAAACCATGGTGGTGATCCTCAGTATCTCGGCTGCTATCTCATCTATTCTGGGGGATCTTAAGGATGCAGTTGCCATCCTGGCAATCGTTGTGATTAACACCTTGTTAGGCTTTCGCCAGGAATACCAAGCAGAGAAAGCAATGGCCGCGCTGAAGAAACTAGCAGTGCCGGTTGTCAAAGTACGTAGAGGCGGGCACGTTCTCGAAATCTCTTCTCGCGATTTGGTCCCAGGCGATATCGTTTTACTCGAGGCAGGTAACCTGGTGCCAGCTGACTGCCGCATACTGGAGAGCGTTAACATGCGCACTCAAGAGGCAGCCCTAACCGGTGAATCCGAGCCAGTTTCCAAAAGCTCGCAAGCACAGCCGGGTAAATCGCTGCCGCTGGCAGAACGGTATAACATGGTCTATATGGGCACCCTGGTAACCTACGGGCGCGGCATTGGTGTGGTCGCTGAGACAGGCATGCGCACCGAGTTAGGTAATATTGCTGAACTGATCCAGTCTGCTGCCCAGGAACCCACCCCCCTCCAGCAGCGCCTGAACCGGCTCGGAAAGCAGCTGGCTTGGGTAGCGTTGGGCTTGGTCATATTAGTATTTTTGCTGGGGGTGGCGCGTGGCGAAGAGTTGCGCTTGCTATTCCTCACTGCCATAAGTTTGGCTGTTGCAGCGGTCCCCGAGGGTCTACCGGCTGTAGTCACAATTTCCCTGGCACTGGGTGCTCGCCGCATGCTACGCCGCCAAGCCCTTATCCGCAAATTGCCCGCCGTTGAGGCGCTGGGCTCCGTGACGGTCATCTGCTCTGATAAAACCGGCACACTGACCGAGAACCGCATGACAGTGACCGTGATTGACCTAGCCGAGCACCGCATTGATCTCAGTGAGGAAGAAACTCGAGGTTATTTTTCAGAGAATCTGGAGCCGTCCCATTCTGAAACACCAGGTCACCAACAGCTCGCATATTTGAATGAGAATCCTGCCTTGACCGTGATGCTTGCAGGCAGTGTGTTGTGCAACGATGCGTATCTGGAATATGATGAAAATACCTCGCAACGCTTCCACATTGTTGGCGACCCAACCGAGGGAGCCTTGATGGTTGCCGCGGCGCGCATGGGCTTGAGGCGCGAAGCCCTTGAAGCGATCATGCCGCGCGTCGCGGAAGCACCTTTCGATTCCGATCGAAAACGCATGACCACCCTGCATGAACTCAAAAGTGAGCAGCTCGAAGGATGGCAGGAGACGCTGCTGGAGCTGCTCAACCTGCAACCCGAGAACCTGCGCCTGATCGCATTTACCAAGGGTGCTATGGATGGACTCCTGGAAGTATCCGACCGGGTGTGGGTGCAAAATCACATCGAACCACTTGATGCAGGCTGGCGCAAGCGTATCGAAGATGCCAACGAACGTCTGGCTATGGAAGGAGTGCGCGTCCTCGGAGTGGCAAGCCGGGCTGTTGACGATCAACCAGAAGGCGACGATGTTTTCAAACTGGAACAAGGCCTAATTTTCATTGGCCTGGTGGGCATGATTGATCCCGCCCGCGCTGAGGTAAAGCAGGCTGTCCAGACATGTATAACGGCTGGCATCCGGCCGATCATGATCACCGGGGATCACCCGCTCACAGCTCGCTATATCGCCCGAGAGCTGGAGATTGATATTGAAAACGGTGTGCCCACAGGAAATGATTTGGATCGTATGTCTGCGCAAGAGCTGGAGGAAACCGTTGGGAAGGTCTCGGTGTTTGCCCGCGTTTCGCCGGAACACAAGCTGAAGATCGTGCAGGCGCTGCAAAATCGGGGGCAGATCGCGGCTATGACCGGAGATGGGGTAAACGACGCGCCAGCTCTTCGACAAGCCGATATCGGTGTAGCCATGGGCATCACTGGCACGGATGTATCTAAAGAAGCTTCCGATATGGTGCTGCTGGACGACAACTTCGCCACCATCGTGGCAGCTGTCGAAGAGGGGCGGGTGATCTACGATAACATCCGCAAGTTCATCAAATATACATTTACCAGCAATGCCGGAGAAATTTGGGTCATGATCCTGGCACCTTTCCTGGGTATGCCTCTAGCCCTGCTCCCGCTGCAAATCCTTTGGATCAACCTCGTCACCGATGGGCTGCCAGGATTAGCGTTAGGCATAGAGAAGGCTGAGAGAAATACTATGCGACGCCCCCCTTACCCGCCCAATGAGAATATCTTTGCGCGCGGGGTGGGTCGGGATATTTTGTTCATCGGCGCGTTGATGGGGCTCCTCTCCCTGGGTGTAGGCTTCTGGTACTGGCGCATGGGACATCCTACCTGGCAGACGATGGTCTTCACTACCCTGACCTTATCTGAAATGGGCTATGTTCTGGCTATCCGATCTAACCGAGATTCTCTCTTCACCATCGGAGTTTTTAGCAACTGGGCGCTTATCGGTGCAGTGATACTGACTACCTTATTACAAATCGCAGTGGTCTATGTACCCTTCTTGCAATCCATTTTCGAGACGATGGCCTTGCCCGTGCGCGACTTGGGCATCGCCATGCTGCTTAGCACATCCTTGTTTATTGTGGTTGAATTGCAAAAGCAGCTCATGCGACGTCTATCACCAAAATGACCAGGCGTTCTACCCCTGCGCCCGAGCACATCCAGCTCGATGCAAGCATCCGCAAAGAGCGATTTTCAGTTTATAATGCGCTTGATGCTCCCAGATATCCAACTGGACGATGTTGTTCGACTTCGCAAGCCGCATCCATGCGGCAGTTACGAGTGGCGCATTGTCCGACTGGGCGCAGATATTGGGCTGGTATGCTTAGGCTGCGGTCGGCGTGTGCTACTTGACCGACGCACGCTTGCCAAGCGCATGAAAAAGATATTGCCGAAAACAAGTGATGAAACATCCGGTGCCGGGTAAACCTCATATACTGATATTATTCTCCGATACTGGCGGTGGGCATCGTAGCGCGGCAGAGGCGATCATCGAGGCGCTGCATTTGGAATACGAAGAGCAATTCACGATCGAGATGGTGGATATTTTCAAAGACATTGCTCTGCCTCCACTAAATCGCATGCCGGATTTGTATCCGACGATGGTCAGGATTCCCCAAGCCTGGGGCTTTGGCTTCCGGCTCACCAATGGATCTCAACGATCGCGCCTTCTCACCTCCAGCACCTATCCCTATGTACGCAAAGCGCTGCGCAAGCTGATTGCAAAGCACCCAAGTGACCTGATCGTATCCGTTCATCCTCTAGCGAATGCACCTATACTGCGCTCTTTAGGCAAAGACAGGCCTCCCTACATCACTGTCGTAACCGATCTGGTAACTGCTCACGCTCTTTGGTACCACCGTCTCACCGATTTATGCCTGGTGCCCACAGAGGCCGCCCGCCAACGCGCCCTGCGTTATGGGTTGAAACCTGACCAGGTAAAGGTGGTGGGGCTACCCGTTGCTAACCGCTTCTGCATTGCGGCTGGAGATCCGGTTGAGCTACGAAATCAATATGGCTGGCGGCAGGATCGACCCGTCATCCTGTTAGTAGGCGGTGGTGAGGGCATGGGTCCTCTGGAGAAAACCGCTCGCGCCATCGCCGATGCTGGCTTGAACGCCTCGCTGGTTGTGATCACCGGACGAAACGAGAGTCTAAAAGCCCGCCTGGAGTCCATGAGCTGGTCCATACCTACCCATATTTACGGCTTTGTGCGCGAAATGCCAAATTTCATGCGTGCGGCCGATATTTTGGTCACCAAAGCTGGCCCAGGCACGATTTGTGAGGCGCTGAACGCAGGGCTGCCTATGATACTCTACAGCCGCCTTCCGGGTCAGGAGGAAGGCAATGTGAGCTATATCGTATCCGAGGGGGCAGGGGTTTGGGCACCCCAGCCAGAGAAAATTGTGGCTACCCTGCACAATTGGATCACTCATCCACAAGAGCTCGCCCAGGCCGAAGCTGCCTGTCGCCGGCTAGCACGCCCGCAGGCCGCCCGCCAGGTCGCCCACATCCTGGCAGGGTTTGTGGGGATACAATACCAACCTGGGGCGTAGACTCCATCAGGACAACCCATGAAATTGTCGTTAATTCGTTCGAGCCTGCTAGCCTTCCTTATTCTCGCCATTGTATCGGGTTGTAATATACCCAGGCGTGAGGCTTCGTCAACCGACATAAATGTCACACAAGCGTATGAAACGATACAGGCCAGGCTGACCCAGAATTCACAATCCAACACGTCTTCGCAAGGAACCCCCACCCCAACAACTGGTCTCACCAGCCCAACCCCTCTCACTACGCCTCCCACCATTACTCCCACCCGCGAGCCGACCGCCAACCAGCCCACGGCGACATCCCGCTTCTCTTGCGACCAGGCATCTCCTGGCAACCCAATCGATGTGACTATCCCCGATGATACGCCTCTCCAGCCAGGTCAATCCTTCACCAAAGTCTGGCGTTTGCAAAACACAGGTACTTGTACCTGGAATAATACCTACGCGGTGGCATTCTTTTCCGGCGACCAAATGGGCGCACCAGCCAGTGTAGCTCTCGCAGGCGACGTAGCACCTGGACAGAGCGTGGATATTTCCGTGGATATGGTCGCTCCATCCAAAGCTGGTAATTACCAGGGCAACTGGAAACTGCGCAACGCCTCCAATGTCCTCTTCGGTATCGGACCGGGTGGTGCCGCGCCGTTCTGGGTGCGTATCGTGGTATCCGTAACCTCCACGCCAAGCAGCACGCCGCGCACCCCTACCCCCACCTCCACGCCGACAGCCACCGCCACAGCCACCTCCCCGGTTCACATCGTTGGCACAGCCAACCTGAATGTGGGAGCTACTCTT
>DATCYX010000224.1:0-2811 GCA_036526235.1 Anaerolineales bacterium
ACGATCATGTCGAAGCGGGTGCGAGGAGATATTCCATACAACGTAGCCAGTCGGAAGATCAGCGGGGCACAGGGGTTGCTCGCCTGACCAAGTAGGTAGCGCTCAGCAGCGATCTTGGTCTCTGCATAAAGAGACTGAGGGTTAAGCGGTGTATCTTCGGTCACCGGATTCCCATCTGGCGAGAGGCCGTAGTTGCTGTAGGTGGAAGCGTATATAAATCGACCTACTCCAAGCTCCACAGCCTGTTCGTAAACTTGCTGGGTAGCCTCCACGTTGTATCGCCAAGCGACCTGTCTGCCCACCGCCTGGCAGGCGGGGAAACCGGCGATTGCTGCCAAATGCACTACAGCTGCTGGTCTGGACCAGTCGTCGCGCACGGCATTGCGCACTGCACGTGGCTCCCAGATGTTGGTCTTGACGAAATGAAAATCGGGATGCGCCATGTATGCCAGCAAGGATTCGCCGCCGAAGAGCAGGTCATCCAGTACGGTGACGCGATAACCAACCCGCAACAACTCCCCGGTCAGCAGGGAGCCGATATAGCCCGCACCGCCTGTGACGAGGATATACCGTTGAGCAGGTTCGCTGCCGAAATCTAGTCTTGAGCTGCTAGCTTCCATGCACTTTCTCCAGGCGTAAATGCACTTTCATACCATGCAGCTCAATGACGGGCAGGTCAGCATCTTTTCCATCGATCATCTCTGCCACGCTGATGCCTTGTTCAAGACAGGTCAAGCGGCAGACATCGGCGATATCGCCTTCACCGATGATATGCACGCGGTTGAACCCCGCCTTTTTGACATCTCCGAGCAGATCACGGACGTGTTGGCGAGTGCGCCGGTACAGCTTCATCGATGTATCGATGTAGTGGAGGGTAAGGCGCGCCCGGAAGGCGATGCCCTCGGGGGTGATGATATAACGAAGCTTGCGCCGCTGGGCGCGTTTTACTTTGACATAGCCCTTGGCTACCAGACGCTTCAGATACCAGTTGACCGTCCCGACTGCCACGCCCAACTGCGATGCCAGTGAGGCCTGAGTGATGTCAGGATCATCCTCAATGTGTTCTAGCAGGTTTAATTCGTGAATGGTTTCAGGTGGTGTTTCCATGATATCTAAAATTCAGCCGCTGAATTATAACATATATCGGGTATATACAAGGCTCATTCACCAGGGGTTAAGATGGGCATCTCCGGTGCATTCCGCAGATTGTAAACACGGACGTACTCCAGGTTGTTGATGCGCACCACGTGGTCTGGAGTGAGCTGCTCAAAATAAGCCATGAACTCTGGGCTAGGCAGGCCGCGTTGCCACTGGTTCAGGTAGAGCACGACGATATCGGTCTTGCGTAAATCGTGGAATGTAAAGTCCAGCCCAATTGGGACGGTAACCCCGTCGTAGAAATACGAAAAGCAGCCATCCCCGTACCAGGAAATCGCCCGCTCCTTGCCTGTTTGGGGCAGCGAATTCAGGTAGCGCGCCGCTTGATCTAAGCCTTCACCCCAGCCGACCATCATGACCTGGGTAGCTGCCTTTGAGCCACCTAAGATGGGGTTAAAGTAGTTCAAATAGTACGGAAAGGATTGGATTACACTCCACATTTGCCCCAGTAGGACGATTCCCAAGAGCAATCCGCCTGCTAAACGACGAGAGATTGTGGACAGTCTCTTTGCGTAACGGTTGGCTGCCTTTAACAAGGCAAGCCAGCCCAAGGCGGCGATCAAGTCCAACGGAGCAAAGATCGGCAGCAGGTAACGGTCAAACTTCTTTGCTCCCAGGCTCATAAAAATGGTGAAGAGACCTGTAAAAAGCAGCAGCACCAGGATCAGGCGCGTGTTTTCCAGCGGAAATACTTTTGGGAAAAGCAAAGCTAACAGAACAAACACCAGCCCAACCAAGATAAAGGGGGTGATGCGCCACAAGTACACCAGCGGGTAGAAGTACCAAGAGGATATGCCACCCAGCTGAGTTTCCCCGTAGAAATAGCTGGGTATTTCATGCCCTTCGCTGGCATACGCTGTGGCTTGGGAGAATACGCTGGTCAGGCTACCCACCGGATCCACCCACATGGCAGGCCAGAGCAGAATAAATATCAGCCAAGCCACTGCAAACCAGAGCAGGAATGGTGAGAAAGCTTGCCACAGGTGCCGCCTTTGGAAAAGATCTCGGCTGGGGGTGCGCCATCCGCTTTGCAGCCATTCGATCAACAAAAGCAAGCCAAAGAAAGGCGCCAGAAAGAATGCTGGGGATTTGGTTAGCCAGGCCAGTCCGGCGGCGACTGCAGAGAGAAGCAGGTAACCCATCCGGCGATTCAGGAACAAGTAGGCCAAAAATGAAAGCAATGAGAGCAGCATGAGGGCGCTGAGCAAGCCGTCAAGGTGTAGCATGCGCGAAAGCGCAATCGAAAAAGGATCAAAGGCGATCAACAGAAAAATCAGAAAGGCTGGCAGAGTCCCCAGTAGCCGGACTGCGATCAAGAATGATAGTCCCAGGGAAAGTACAATGCCCAGCAAGACGAAGGTTCGACCGGCGACCAGCAATTCCAGCGATGACCTTCCGTAGCTGCGCAGGAATGTGTGGAAGCGGGTGGGCGTCATGTTGCCATCCGGCGAGATCTTAACATAGCCTGGAAAACGCCATAGGAAGCCAGCCGAACCCGCCCAGGTGATGGTTACACCGGGGTGCTCGCGCTGGAATGTGTCTTTGAAATTACTATGCGCCAGTGCATTGTAAAAATTGGCTGAGCGTAGCAACCACTTGGGTTCATCCACGGTGACAAAGCGGTCCAACGCCAGCCCGCGCGGTAGCCAGAGA
>DATCYX010000225.1:0-6138 GCA_036526235.1 Anaerolineales bacterium
TCGCATAAGCTGCCTCGGTAGATATCTCCAGGATACGATCAGGCATGGAGGAGTCATAGATCCCCGGTTGGATGGCAGTAGGCAAGTGCTTTAGACCCTCCAGCCCATGGAAAGCGGCATCGGGTTGGACAGCGATCAGCTGGACTTGTGTGCCGATTTGGCGCAGATAGCGCCCAACGCCGGTGAGCGTGCCAGACGTGCCCAGCCCGGCGATAAAGTGGGTGATCCGCCCGCCTGTCTGCTGGAAAATTTCTGGCCCGGTAGCGTGGTAATGAGCCTTCCAGTTGGCGGGGTTGTCATATTGGTTGGCATAAAAATAAGTCTCAGGATTTTCGATGGCAAGCTGCCGAGCAAAGCGGATGGCGCCATCAGAGCCTTCCAAGGGGTCAGTCAGGATCAGTTCCGCTCCCAGGGCACGCAAGATAGTCTGCCGTTCTGGGCTGGCATTGGCAGGCAGCACCAGGGTGACCGGTACACCCAGTGTGGCTCCAAAAGTGGCGTAAGCGATGCCCATATTTCCAGAGGTGGAATCGAGTAAGCGCACACCCGGTCTTAACAAGCCTTCTTCTTGAGCAAAGCGCAGGATACTGAGCGCCGGGCGGTCTTTGATCGAGCCACCCGGGTTGAACCATTCGGCTTTTGCGAGCACCTGAACGCGCGGTGATATATCCGCTGAAACGCGGCGCAGAGGCAGCAATGGCGTGTTACCCACAGTAGCCTCCAGGCCTGATAGGACGGAGGGAGAAACGATTTGGGTACCGCTATAATCAACTTGAATGCTCATCTACTCTCCAACAAATAAAACAGCCAACAAATAACAAAACAGGCAGTGGACACTCTGCCACGCAATCTTTCTGCGTATGCGGGGTCGCAACCACCTGTCGTCAATCTGCTGGCTGCCGGAATTTTCCGGGGTTATTGTGACGAGGCAGTGGTTACATACCCCGCCCCAGACACATGCAAGAAACCATCAATCAAATCTCTCCAAAAACGATTTTTATGAGAAAGTTAGTAATAATTATATGCAACTCCAGCAGTTTGTCAAGGAGCAAATTGTCAATAGTTGAAAATTGCTGTCTTGACAAAACGACCAGGTTTAACTAATATAGCCAAGACTTAACGAAGTAACTTATCCGCAGTACGCGTCCACCCGCCAGCTTCTTGTCGGATGGTGCTATTTATTAATTTGGAAAGAACAGGTACAAACCATGAATGACCAATTAGACAAGCCAGAGGATTCACAGGAGACTATTTCCTTTTTTGATCGCCCTGGAGTACAAGTGCAAATCCTGCCGATAGGGCCTGGCATACCGCTGGGCATCGAGCAGGTCTCTTCCCCGTCACTGGGTATTGGCGGCGCATACGGAACCTGGGGAGAGAGCTATGACAACGCCAGCTTGCCAAGCCTAGTGGAACACCGCCTAGGAGCACCCCTCGACGAATCCGACCGCCTGGATCTATCGCCGTTGGGATTTGACCGCCGGCACCACATCACAGATCTAACCGACGAAGAACATTACCAGGTTGAAATCCAGGTGGGTGCCCAACTGCTTCGTGCCGCCGCCCAAGCTTGTGGCTGGGAGCCAAGCGAAGTAGATGCCGTGATGATTGGGCTTTCCGGACCGATAGCAGAGGATTACACCGAACAAATTGCCCGCACGGCCGGCGTGCCCGAGAGCGCATTAAAGGTGAGCATTCACAAAGCCTGCGACGGGTCTGTGGGCGCCCTGCATCTGGCGCTTAATCCAGACCTGCCAACCCACCGGCTTAAGGGGCGCAATATCGCTGAAGAACTCTACGGCAAGAAAGTGCTGGTAGGTGGTATTGAGGGACTGAGCCGCTTCATACGCAAGACGCGGGATAAAAATGCCATGCAGTTATTCGGCAACGGCGCCGGGGTGATTGGTTTAATTCCGGGAAAGACGATGAAATTCCTGGTGGGCAAGACCCACGAAGTATTCGACGACGAGGGCGTGCTGGCTGTGCGCATGTACTACCCTCATTCTCGCCACACAGAAGAGGGCGGATCGATGGTCGAAGTCACCCAGACAGGCGAGCACCACATCCGTATTGCCGGTCTGATGCACGAGCCCGAGGATGCCTCACCAGTAGTCATGGCGGGCCCGATGGGCATGGTCAAGCTATTCGTGCGTTCCGGCGTTGACGTGGTGCGAGACGTCTATGCCGCTTACCAGGCGCGCTTGAACGAGCTTGGCATGGCTGGCAAGCAGGTCGCCACCACAGTTGTGCACCACGCCAACCTGAAGATCAACCGTCTGAAGGAAAAACATCTTCAAAAAGAGGGCATTAACCTGCCTATGCCCTGGGTCATCAAAGAATTCGGCAATGTTAGTGCCGCATCCAACATGATCGCCTTCCTGCGCCAGCTCCCAGGGTTGCGTCCAGGCGACCACGTGCTATTCGATGGTTTTGGAGCAGGCACATACTACGATGTGTTAGCGGTCGTTCTAAGTGAGACTGCAGCATAAACATTACCTGGCAACCGCTTTCTTGCCTATCGCGAGACCCCCTATAATTCCCATAAAAAATGGTGTGCGGGTGCAATGCACCCGCACACCCGTTTGAGCGCCATTCTCCTCGCTCTCGGGGGCGAGGAGAATTTTTGACGCTAAACGCAGAAACTCAAGACTCAGATTCCTCCGATTCTTCCCCTGAACCAATCCCTAAGGGCACCCATTTGCGGGCGTCTTTCAAACGATGTTGGCTACCACCGCGGTCATGCAATTCGTCGAAACCCTCGGGTTTAATGAACATCTGCTCGCCTTCCAGCAACCCGGTGAGTCCAGCCTGACCTGGCTCGGGGCGCTTCTCACCTTTGAACGTGGCAGCCTGGCTGGGGAGATAATCCACTGGTTCTTCGTAAGTGGTAATGTAGCCTTCGTAATTGCGCAGGATAATCTTGTGGTCAGACATGCTCAACAAGTAATTGGGCGTCACCGGGATCTTTCCGCCGCCACCCGGGGCATCAATGATGTACTGGTGTACGGCGTAACCCGACGTGTGACCGCGCAAGCCTTCCATAATCTCAATTCCTTTGGCGATTGCGGTGCGGAAGTGACCTGCCCCCTCTACCAGATCGCACTGGTACAGGTAATAGGGGCGGACGCGCATGCGCACCAGCTCTTGCACCAGTTGTCGCTGGATATGGACATTGTCGTTCACGCCAGCCATCAGCACAGCCTGGTTTCCCAAAGGGATGCCAGCGCGGGTGAGCTTGTCGCAGGCCTGATTCAACTCAGCGCTGATCTCATTGGGGTGGTTGACATGGATGTTCAACCATAGCGGGTGGTACTTCTGGAGCATATCGCACAGCTCGTCGGTGACCCGCATGGGGAGAAATACTGGCACACGCGAGCCAATGCGTACAATCTCTATGTGAGGGATCTCGCGCAAGCGGCTGAGGATCTCTTCCAGGATTTTAGGCGCCAGCACAAGTGGATCGCCGCCAGAGAGCAACACATCGCGCACCTGAGGTGTATTCTTCAAATACTCGAGCTGCATTTCAAACTCGACGCGCGAGAACGTTGCCGATGGGTCACCCACGATGCGCGAGCGCGTACAGTAGCGGCAATAGGAGGCGCACTGAGTAGTAACCAGCATCAACACCCGGTCTGGGTAACGGTGGACTAATCCAGGAACGGGCGAGTGACGATCCTCCGCCAGCGAGTCCTCCATCATGGATGTGAACGGCACCAGCTCGGCTGAGCTAGGTACCACCTGCTTGCGGATAGGATCGTTTGGATCATCCGGGTCAATCAACGAGATGAAATAGGGGGTGATATCCACCCGGAACAAGTTGGGGGTTGAAAGAGCTTGGCGCTCGCCATCGGTGAGACGGATTATCTTTTCAAATTCTTCAACCGTGTTAATGCGGTTACTCAGTTGCCAGCGCCAGCTATTCCACTTATCATCGGGCACGTCAGCGTAAATGGGGGCACGTTTTGAGGTGAATGGTCGATATCCCATACAAAATACTCCTAATCGAGATTACCAAAAGCCTGAATATAGTTTAGCCCAATCTCGCGTAGATGAAAAGGTGTACCGCCCGAATCAGCTTATGGGCTTAGCAAAACCTCGATGCTAGACAGGTGGGCGATATCGTTTAATGTGCCCGCGCCCTGCTGGACGACCAATAACGCCGGGGTCGGCTCGCTGACTGTATAGGAGACCTCTACCGCAAATGTGGCGAAATCGCCTTCGGCAGGCGCATCCACCTCTGCCAGACGGAAGCCAACTTCACTCCCAGTGGTGGTGATCAATTTCACCATCAGCGCTTGATCGTCACTGGAGCGAACCTGCCCAGAAACAACCAGCTTACCTCCCTGAACCAGGGCTTTCCTCCGCGGCTGCCGGATGACAATCGGGGCGAGCACATCTGGCGGCGGGATGATATCCGCATCGCCAACCGAGAGCAAGATGAGCGGAACGGAGTTAAGCGCCACCGTGCGCCCGAACTCATCGTCCACGCTGATCTTCAAGCGCCCCGCCTCAGCCACCCCAGGGATCTCGAAATCAAAATCCACCGTGAACACCGCCCAGGCGCCCACAGGGACAAAATTGATCTTACGGATCTCGCGATATAAAACGCGGTTCTCTTCACCCAACAGCTCGATGAGCACCTTACCTCCCGCGCCTGGTTTGAGATACAGATAGACGTGCAGCGGAGACGTGACCCGAGAAAGCGGTCCGAGGTTGCGAATTTCAATCTCAGCGTTGAGTATCTCCGGCGTAGGAGTAGCAGTAGGAGAGGGCGGCAAGGTGTAAGGGGTTGGACTTGGCCCCGTGGGGCTAAGTGTGGGGGTCGAAGACGGGTTTGGCGTTGCACTTGCAGCAGGAAGGCTGTGTGTTTCTGGGGTTGGCGTACCTAGCAGCATATCCTGGGCTGACGGGGTCGCTGCCTGGGTTGACGCTTGCAAAGACGCCCCGCTCGCCCCCGCTGTGAGTGCTACCGCAGTAGGTATATATTCAAGGGGCAGTGCAGTGGGCAAAGCCGGCTGTGACAGGCTATCGCAACCGGCTAAAAGAACCCCAAATATAAAAATCCAACGCAAAGGCTGACGTGGGGAAGACGCCATCAACCCACCGCGAATTTCCCGATGATGTCGATCAGTGTCTGCAGGCGGATGGGCTTGTTGAGATACGCCTGGGCTCCGGCAGATCGGGTTCTTTCGATCGCGTCCTCGGTGGGACTGGCAGAAAGGATGAACATAGGGATTTTGGCCGTACTCTCCTGTCCATGCAACAGCCCAATCAATGTAGCGCCGTCAGTGTCCGGCAGGCTCATATCGGTGAAGATCAGGTCTGGAGATTGTTCTTCTGCGGCTAACAGCGCTTCCTGGCCGTTGCTGGCAAGAATGGGCTGATGCCCAAGCACTTGAACAGCCTTGGCTAATGTTTCTAGGGTAAAAGGATCGTCGTCTACAAAAAGTAAGCGGGCCATATATTCCCCTTGAGGACCTATAATGTAATTTTACCACAGCAAGTGCCACAAAATCCGAGCCATTTGATCGCTTCTACACCCTAATTCCTCAACTTTGGACACCCAGGTACCCACTGGCATCTTAGAGGATGGAGGGTAGACCATAAAACGTGACATCGGACGGTGGACCTTCTGCCCAATGTCCCGTTTTTTTTATCTCCAGTGGTATTCTCCCATTATATAGGGGAAAAGATACAGAGGACTACAACCCGTAAATCTGGCTGTACTTTGTGGTCAGGTAGTGCATGTAAGGCGCCGGGTCGATCTTCGAGCCAGTGATCCGCTCCACCAGCTCCTGCGGCTCGAACTTGGCTCCGTGGCGGTGGATTTTCTCCCGCAGCCAGCCCAAAAGCGCAGAGAACTCCCCGCGACGGATCTGCTCGCTCAAATCGGGTATTTCGGCGTTGATGCGTTCCCACAATTGGACCGATACCAGGTTACCCAGCGCGTAGGTGGAGAAGTAGCCCAGATAACCAATAGACCAGTGCACATCCTGGAGCACGCCCTGGGTGTCGTTAGGGGGAGTCTGTCCCAGGTACTCTTGCATGCGCGCATTCCACACTTCGGGCAGGTCCTTGACATCCAGGCTGCCTTCCATCAGGCCGATCTCGATCTCCAAGCGCAGCATGATGTGCAGG
>DATCYX010000226.1:0-2654 GCA_036526235.1 Anaerolineales bacterium
CGCATCCTGCTAAGCAAGGGGGTTCCGATCGAGGCAACCTCTATACTTGCTAGAGAATTGCCAGACCGATTGCGGGATTTTTTAGACGAAGTCGAGCTCAGGCAAGCAGAAATGTTTTTATTCGAACCAGGTATCAGCATCCTGCGAGAGGCGCGACTGGCAGTTTCGGCCGGTAGGGTTAGTGCGATGCACGATCCAACTGAAGGTGGGTTGATTACTGCTCTCTGGGAACTGGCAGAAGCCAGTGGCCAGACGCTGTGGGTGGATTTGAGCGCAGTGCCAGTCCCGAGCATATCTAGAAAGATGTGCCAGATGCTTGGCATTGATCCATTAGCCGCTATTGCATCGGGTGCCTTGCTGCTTACTGCCCCTCCAAAGGATGCAGGAATGATCCGAAGCGCCTGGGAGAAAGAAGGAATCTTGTGTTCCGAGATTGGCGGGGTGGAGGAGGGACCTGCGGCAGTATGGGAAGTGAGAGAATCCGGCAGGCAATTACTCTGGAAACCTGTACGAGATGAGATAGCTAAGTTATTCTAAGCTCGCGTCAGAGTTGCCCTGAATCTTTCCAGTTACTGATCTGTTGTTGGTATGTGGGGTCTAGGTACCTATCTAGCGTGAACGCGGGCGCATAGGGAGGCAAAGCGTCTCCAGTCAGGTGAGCAGCGAGTAGCTCCCCAGCCGCGCAAGCCGCCATCAAACCGTACCCAGAGAGCGCACCGATAACAAACGCCCCATCCACTCGAAGTGGTCCGATCAGCGGCCGATTTTCAAGGGTCTTGGTGTAATAGCCTCCATCAAGTACAGGACGAGGTGCTCTATTAAAATATGCCTTCAGACCCGGGATCATGGTCGCTAGACCACGCAGAACAATATCGGGATATTGATCATCTAGGGGAGGAGGAAAGACAGGATCGGTTTTATGTTGTTGATATTCCCAGAGCATCAGCAAAATCTCGCTATTTGCACTGCCTTCTGGGCGGGTGTGGACACCAGACGGCATATTCTCTAGCAACCAATGCAAGCTTTCGTCTTTAAAAAGTATAGATTCTTCTTCAGGCGACCAGGGAAGAAATTGAGAATCTGTCCAGATCAGTAAAGGTGCATCGCGCAATATTACGCCCAGCGTATCTTTGAATGCCACTTTTAAGTGCAATTCGCAATATATTGGCAGTTCAATCCCGATAAGACTCGCAACATTCTTTAACATGGGGCCACTGGCATTGATAAAGTTTCGCGTAGCCAATTTCTCGCCAGTGTTTAATATTACCGAATTTACTCGACCGCTGACAGTCTCCACGCGAGTTACCTGCGCATTGTGCAGCCTGACACCATGCGAACGAGCCTGATCTAGCAGATAAGTGCCGAGTTGTTGGGCGCTGAACCATCCCGCCCGGCGCACATGTAGGGCTGCTATCACCTTGTCAGAGAGGTATGGAAAATGTTTCCGGATCAGACGCGGTTCAAGGATTAAATCAGCACCCGTAGGCTGGTTCTCAAACCCTTCGGCAGGCGCCGGTTGGTATTCGGGATCTCCCGCTTTACCTTGGTGTACGCGCAGATCACCAGCACCCAGTGTGGGTGGCTCGGAAGCTGCATTCACAAATTTGCCGAGATTTGCTGGGTCTGCTGTCAAATATAGGTATCCCCGGCGGTTTAGGTGAAAAATATTATTACTTTGGCGAGCCAGTTCTTCCATCAGGTCGATGCTGCGATTCATCAGTGCTACCATCGCGTCTCCCGGTCCAGGCCACCAATTTCGGTAACACTCAGTGGATTTATCGCTGGTGAGGCTAAGAGGGGGGCGATCATCGATCAGAAGTATATTTTTCATGCCATGCTTCACCGATAAATGATAAGCGGCGCTGATGCCTGCAATGCCCGCGCCGCATACGATGACATCTGCGCTGGAATTCATTCTATCGTTTCCTTGTCACCGACTTCGACATAAATACGTTTGTTGATTTTTCCTTTACTTTTGTAATCTACCACGCGGATAAAGCCGACTTCTGACGTGTTGCCTACATGTGTGCCTCCATCAGCTTGCAAATCCAGGCCAACGATCTCGACGACACGTACCTGCGAGATTCCCTCCGGTAGCAGATTTATTTTTGTACGAATCAGGTCTGGAATCTTAAACGCTTCTTCGCGCGGCAGAATCTTGATACGTACCGGACGAGCGTTATCCACTTCCGAGTTGATCGCGCTCTGAATATCATCCACCAAATCTCTTTGCAAGGTCTCGAATTCAAAATCCATGCGACCCTTGAGGGGGTCCATATCGCCACCAGTTACCGAGGCGCCATAATCCCGGAAAATTACACCACAAAGAACATGCATTGCTGTATGGGTCCGCATCAGTTTATAACGGCGGTCCCAATCGATTTGCCCCACAACTTCTGATCCTACAATGGGTAAAGGAAGCTCGCTGCCAAGGTAATGATATACCTGGTCACCGATTTTTTTCGCTCGTGAGACTGGGTATGTCATATTATTAATTACCAAGCTGCCTTGATCTGCTGGTTGTCCCCCACCTCCCGGGTAAAAAGCGGTGCGATCAAGTGCTAAACCGCGGTTCTCGTTGTCAATTGAAGTGACCGTTGCAGAAAAAGATTGAATATAGCTATCAGCTTGATAGAGTAATTCTGTCATGTTGG
>DATCYX010000227.1:0-4743 GCA_036526235.1 Anaerolineales bacterium
GGAGGATGTATCCGTCAAACCCACGCGCTCCATCACTAACCAACCCGTCTTACCGTTTGAGGAAGCTACTTTGATAATATTCGGCAATGCCTCCAGTTTCTGTGTAGCCTGGTCGACCGATGATATCGGGACGCGGACGCGGATGACATTACGCTGAGCCCTTCCAATGACATCCGCCACAGGTCCCGAGGCAATAATCTGGCCTGAACTCAAGATGACTACATCATCACAAATCTCTTCAATCTCGGACAAAGCATGGCTGCACAAAATCACACCCACATTTCGCTCTTGTACAATGCGCTTGATGAGAGTCAACAACTCCTGCTGACCGCGCGGGTCCAATCCGAGAGTGGGTTCGTCTAGAAAAACGACCACAGGGTCATTGACCAGCGCGCGCGCGATGCCTATCCTTTGTCTCATCCCGTGACTGTATGTGCCAATCAGGGATTTTGCCCTCTGCTTCAATCCCACATCTTCGAGAAGGCGTAAGCTATTGGATCTGGCATCAGCCGTTGATACCCCGTAGAGCTGACCGAAGTGCGTCAGGTACTCAAAGCCCGTCATTTGCCTGGGAAATCCCAGGTTCTCAGGCAGGACGCCGATCCTGCGCCGGATTTTGTCAGGATACTCGGAACTGATTCCATCCACGACAAAATGGCCTGAATCGGGCTCAAGAATGGTGGTAAGGATGCGGATCGCGGTCGTTTTACCCGCTCCGTTTGGGCCCAGGAAGCCCAGGATACGTCCAGCCTTCAATGAGAAGGATAGCCCTCGGAGTGCCAGCCTGGGTCCGTAAGATTTTCGCAGGTTTTCTGCCAGTAAAACTTGGTGATTGTTGCTGTCTTCCATCAATTAATCTCCTGGAATTTGCTAAATTTTGCTCGTCTCGAGACCCATTAACAAGTCTTCAGGTTTATGCTTCACTGGCAGATGGAACCGAAAGGAATTGGAGGTCAGGTTCACGGCTAGCCCCGAAGCGTAAATACAGGACAGGCAGGACGAAAAGATTGAGCAACGTCGAAGTGACTAATCCTCCAATAACAACGATAGCCAGCGGGCGTACAATCTCGTGACCAGGGATATTGCCGAAGAGCACGAACGGCATAAGAGCCAGGCCTGTGGTTAACGCCGTCATCACCATCGGTGCGACGCGTTCACGAGAACCGCGCATTACTTGCCCTAATCCAAACTCTTCACCCTCCTGCTCAAGAGAATGGTAATGTTTGATTAGCATGACGGTATTACGCGCCGCAATTCCCAATATCGCAAACAGCCCGAAGTATGAAATTAGCGAGAACGAGCCACCACTCAGGAACGCTGCCAATATTCCGCCCACCAGCGCCGCCGGCAAGGAGAGTAAGATCGCCAAAGCCAGGCGCCAGCTTTCGGAGGCAGCCTGCAGGAGTAAGAAAATCCCGATCAGTGCCACAATCCCGGCGATGAGAATGCGCTGTTGTATCGCCTGCCGTGCCGCATAATCACCTTGCAGCTCGGCATGGTACTCCAACGGGAAGGCGAAGTTTTGCAGAGAATGCTCGACATCCCCCAAAACGGCGTTGACGTCCCTTCCCTGCACGCTAAAGTTAATATCAAGGTAAGGTGAGACCGCAATACGCTTTATGACGGTCGGAGATGACACAACGCGCACATCGGCTACATCCCCCAATCGCACATGACCTCCACGAGGTGTATCAATCAATAACTCAGGGATATCTTCCAGGCTGTCACGCACCTCGGGCGCGCCCCATACCATCACATCAAACACTTTCTGTTGCTCGAAAAGACTGCCGACCTGAATACCGGAGAGCAAGGTGGCCGCCGCACGGCGAACATCGCCTGGTTTGACACCATAATTTTGAGCCGAGGCAAGATCGACCTCGATCTCCACTGAGTCTTCCTCAACGGGGAGCACCACATGCGGATCAACGACGCCGTTGATCCCGGCCACAGTTTGCTGCAGTTTCTGGGCCTGGTCACGTAGGATATCGTGGTCCTCGCCAAAGACGCGCACGGTGAAGATATCATCTGTGCTCGACAGTGGCTCACCCAGCGCTTGCTGCATATAGGTGCTCACCTCATGATCAAGTCCGGTGTACCCATCCACCTGGCGCTTAACAGCAGCTACCGTCGCATCATAGTCAGCGTCAGGTTTGATGCTGACCCACAACTCACTGGAGTTAATTCCGACCACCTGATCTCCGAACACTGCCCGTCCTACGTGAGCACTGACATTACTGATCCCAGGAATGGCGCGCAGCTCACTGCTCGCATCAGCCACAATCTGGCTCATTTTCGGATGAGAGGTGCCAGGTGGAGCATCCAGACGAATCGAAAGGTATGGCTCTCGGAGCGAAGGAAGCAGTTGATTCCCCCCTAGGAATGGCAGCAACACAATACCAGCAACAATCAGAACGGCGACAAGCGCATACGCCAGCTGGGGTCTTTGGGTGTTACGCTCCAGAGCACGTTCGTAGCTTTGCTGCAACCACGGGATGAGGGGTGATTGGCGATCTTGAAGCGGCGCATTAGAAAGCAGCATTACGCTCAGCGCTGGCGTAACGATCAGTGCCACAGCTAAAGAGGCGATCATCGCCAAAGCGTAGGAGACAGCTAATGACCTGAACAATGCGCCGGATACTCCTTCCATAAAGAAGACCGGTAGCACAGCCAGCAGGCTGATCAGCGTGGCAAAGAAGATGGTACCGCGCACATCGATCGAGGCTTCCAGGATAATCTTCTCGATTCTCTTGGGTTTGCCCTCCTTATGGTCTTCGCGTAGGCGCCGCATGATGTGTTCGATATCGACGATGGCATCGTCGACAATGATGCCTAAGGCGATTACCAAGCCCGCCAAAACCATCGCATTAAACGTAGCCCCCCGCAGGTACAGGACGAGCACAGCGGCTACCAGTGGCAATGGGATCGCCACCAGGCTGACAAGCGCTGTTCGCCAACCGTATAGGAATACGCCGATTATCAAAACGATGAGGAACGCAGAGATGACCAACGTCCGGGTGAGATTAGCGATCGACGCCTCAATGAAGGTCGCTGGACGGAAGAGGGTAGCGTCAAAATCAATCGCGGCAAACCCGGGCCTCAACGCATCTAACCCTTCATCCAATCCTTGTGTCACCTCCAGGGTGTTGACCCCAGGAAGTTTTTGGATAACTAGCAGTAGATTAGGGCTGTCATTGACAACTGCATCCCCGATCAACGGCTGGTGATCTTCTACTACTTCGGCCACGTCACCTAGGCGCCAAGCGGTGCCTTTGACTGGCACTTGAGCCAATTCCTCTGGCGAGGAGATGGGCAAGACGTGCCAGATCCCGAGCCTTTGTTGGGGGGTATCAATAAAGCCTCCAGTCCCAGGCGTCGACGCCTCTAAGTAGCTCAACGAGGATACCCAAAGCGCATTTCCGGTCGTCTCTACCACTTGCTGGAGCGATACACCCCTTTCCTGTAACTCTTCCGGATCGACCAGCACCTGCAGTTGTCTATCCCGGTTGCCCCAAATAGCGACATGGGCAACTCCGGGCACACCCATCAAGCGCGGAGCGATTGTCCAACGGGCAAGCACCGACATCTCGATCAAGGATAGTTCCTTTGAGGAAAGCCCCACAATCATGAACCGGCTTGCCGAGGACAAGGGCTGAATCATGGTTGGAGGTTTTGAGACGTGGGGCAGGCCGACGGCTGCCTGGGCAAGACGCTCTGCCACCATCTGCCGTGCACGGTAGAGATCGGTCCCGGGTTCGAAGTAGACAAGCACCGATGAAAGTCCTGGCACAGACTCCGAGCGGATGACATCCAGCCAGGCCACACCTGCGAGCAAATCCTGCTCCATCGGCACGGTGATCATCTGTTCAACTTCCTCCGTGGAAAGACCCAGGGCTTCGGTCTGAATCTCTACATAAGGTGGCGAAAACTCGGGCAACACATCCACGGGCATATTAACCAGTTGGGTGATGCCAAAGAGCATTATCACCGCTGCGACGACAATCACCAAATATCGAAAGTGCATGCTTGATCCAACAATCCCACGCATCATGGCTGATTACCTCCTTGCTCACAGTTGACTTTTGCACCAGAAAAGCGTATCTATTAAGTTATGAATGAACAATTTCTTAGTGAGATTGCGTCGAAGTAAGAAATACATCGAGCATTAAATGAAAAAATACATAACCTCGGCTATGGTCCAATCGAACTGTCGTGCTGTATGCTAGTTATCAAGATCATCATTTGCCACTCGAGTAATCCGCTCTAGACAACCGCATGGCAATACTATTTCCCACTATTAATAGGCGAAACCCACCTTAAGTTATCAATGAAACCGCTAACTACCAACTTTGATATATGAGCCCCTATACGATTATTATGTGTTTATAATCTCTCTAAGAATGCGATTAATTGACAGCTAATGTGTTTTTAACCTGGACCTAATTTTATCACACAAAAATCTTAATGTCAATATATATGACAAAATTAGTCTTGTTTTGATATATTATTAGGTTGTTTCCCCTGTTGGTTGTGCATCGGGACAACGACCTAAAGGCGATGAGATATCAATATTTGGTAGGATTATCACATTGGCCTGTTGGTCGGATGATTGGAGGTGCTGGATTGAAAGTCCACTCTTTACAAGATGAAGTAGTAGGTCTTACCCGCGAGCTGGTACGCCATCCCAGTCTTTCAGGTCAGGAGCAAAGCGCTGCTATACTGGTGCGCGATACCATGCAATCCCTA
>DATCYX010000228.1:0-2330 GCA_036526235.1 Anaerolineales bacterium
AAACCAACCCAATTTGAATGACGGCTTTTTGGGAAGCAAGGTGCAACCCTGGAGTAGCTTGTTGTCTGGCAAGAGCCCAGAAGCTCCAGAAGTACCCATAACCCCCAACGATCTGGCTGTCATTATTTACACCGGCGGCACCACCGATGTGCCCAAGGGAGTGATGCTTTCGCATCAAAACCTAGTGGCAAACGCCTTGCAAACCCGCCATTGGATTCCTGATGCGAGCGAGGGGCGTGAGCGTTTTCTCTGCGCGCTACCCTTCTCGCACAGCTATGGGCTGACCACTGCCCTGAATGTTCCCATCGCTTTGGGTGCCACGCTGATCTTGAAACCCAGGTTTGAAATTAACGATGTGTTGAAAACGATCAAGCAATACCGCCCAACAATATTCCCTGGTGTCCCGCAGATGTATGTGGCGATCAAAGACTATCCAGGTGTACGCCGCTATGGTGTGAGCTCAATCAAGGCCTGTATTAGCGGATCTGCACCTCTACCGGTAGAGGTGCAGGAGGCTTTCGAGAAACTGACGCGTGGCCGGCTAGTTGAAGGTTATGGATTAACGGAGGCCTCGCCTGTAACACATGGCAACCCGCTTAAAGGCTTGCGCAAGGTAGGTAGCATCGGCGTTCCTTTCCCGTCCACAGAAGCCCGCGTGGTTGACCTGAGGAATGGGAAGAAAGAGGTTCGTGTTGGTCAGATTGGCGAGCTGGCAGTACGCGGACCACAAGTAATGCTTGGCTACTGGCAAAATGAGGAAGAGACGCGCCGTGTGCTAACCACCGACGGCTGGTTGCTGACCGGTGATGTGGCTCAGATGGACAGCGATGGGTATTTCCGTATTATCGCTAGAAAGGCGGAGATGTGGTATCCTTCAAAGCCTGGAGAGCCTGCCTTCCCGCGAGATGTGGAGGAAGTGCTCTTTGAAGTACCCCAGGTAAAGGAAGCTGCCGTTGTAGCGGTTGCCGGGCAGCCGATTGCCTTTATCATTGCCCGTTCAGAACGCCCCACAGCTGATGCGCTGGTTGCCTATTGCAAGCGCCGCTTACCACCAGAAATAGTGCCGCGCCTGGTCATATTTGTCGACGATTTTCCAAGATCTTTCATCGGAAAAGTGTTACGACGGGAGCTGGCAAAGCGCTTTGAGGAGAGGACGAAGGAAGAAGGGGAGCATACAACCGACGAATAAGATTAGCCCATCATTTGGTCTCAGGTATTTCAACAATTAGAATGAACGAATTTCACGCCAACGATATCTCACTCGGAAGAGGTCAGCCGGTCATCTTAATACATGGCATGGCCGCCTCGCTTTATGATTGGACTGAAATTGCTCCTTCTCTGGCTGCCAACGGTTACTCTGCCTATGCCTTGGACTTGCTGGGGCATGGGGACAGCGCCAAGCCGAACGATCCGCAGGTATACCAGGTCGAGGCGCTTTACGATCACTTCCGAGAATGGGTAAATAGCCACGATATCGATTCTCCTCCGATCCTAGTGGGTCATTCTTTGGGGGGGTATCTAAGCCTGGTCCACTCCTTGCGCCACCCAGAGCAGGTGCGCGGTTTGGTTCTTATCAATCCATACTATAAAGCCCAGCAACTATCCTTATTATTACGGTTGGTGCGTCGCCGTCCGGCTCTTAGTGAGAAAGCCATGCGGGTCACACCGCACTGGATGATCCGTGCGGTAATGGGCTGGAATCCCGAGACCATGACCAACTTCTCCGCCAAAGCCCGCCAACAGATCGTCGCTGATTACAAGCGTGCGTCACCGCATTTCGTTTATATAACACACGAGATGCCCGATCTGTCTGACCAGCTTGCACAGGTCAGCCTTCCAGTGCTGGTCATCTGGGGTGAACGAGACCAGACGCTACACCCAGCATCATTCCCGCAATTGGTGCAAGCCTTGCCCAATGCATTTGGTTATCCAATACAGTCCGCTGGACACCAACCTCATATCAGCAACCCCGAGCTGGTTACTCGCGTGATGCTGGAATTTATTCGCAAGTTGAATTCATCGAGCTCAACCAACCAACCCTCCCCTCACCAGTGGAGTGAAGGCCATTTTGCGTGGTCGTGAGCGCCAAACAATCGCCATGACTGCTAAATTGATATTACGTGACAAGGAATATATTGTTAAGTCCGGCACCACCGTTCGCCACGCCATTGAAAAAATCGGAGTCAACAGCGAAACGGTTCTGGCGACGCGGGCGGGTGAGCTCATCACCGATGATGATATCGTGCTCGAAGATGATGTCATAAAGTTGGTCGCCGTAATTTCTGGAGGACAGAGTACGGAATAATTGGACGGATGAGGTGTTGTTCATC
>DATCYX010000229.1:0-5700 GCA_036526235.1 Anaerolineales bacterium
TCCTGTCCTTGTTTCTGAGCACAAGAGGATGGGTAGAATCAATTTTACACGATTATGTGGTTTAAATCACATAATCGAATATAATATATATGATAAACATAATCTGAGAAATCCATTGCAATCATTCAGTATTCACGCCCACTTCTATCAGCCGCCCCGAGAGGACCCTTTTACAGGGATAATTCCAATTGAATCTGGGGCGGCACCTTTCATTAACTGGAACGAACGAATCCATTCTGAATGCTACCGTCCAAACGCCGAGCTAGGTAACTTTGAACGAATTGGCTACAATATTGGACCAACCCTTTTTGAGTGGATGGCAGCCTATGATCCAATCGCCTCCCAGCGCATCGTGGCACAAGACAGGGCCAATATCGACAGATATGGTGTGGGAAATGCCATCGCTCAGCCTTACCATCACACAATCCTCCCCTTAGCCACCCGTTACGATAAAAAGACGCAGATCGTTTGGGGTATCGAGCAGTTCAAGCACCGTTTCGGGCGAAAACCTCAAGGCATGTGGCTGCCGGAGACAGCGGTAGATGAAGAATCTCTGATCACCCTCGTTGACCAAGGTATTGAGTTCACGATCCTGGCTCCCTGGCAAGCTGAGGATGATAATCTCGATGTGACCGAACCGTACCGTGTTCGCTTGCCAGAAGGGCGAGAGATCACGGTCTTTTTTTACCATGGATGGCTTAGCGGCAAAGTTAGCTTCGACCCGATGGCAACGATGAATGCTGATCAATTTGTCCGCCTGCACCTGAAACCCCATTTCCGCCCGGAAAAAATCCAGCGCGGAGAGCCCCAGCTATTGATGATTGCCTCAGATGGAGAGCTATATGGTCATCATCAATCGCTGCGTGACCACTTTCTAGCTCACCTTGTCAACGGTGCGGCGAGCCAGGAAAGTCTGGCTACCACCTTCCCGGCTTTATGGTTAAGGGAGCATCCAGCGCGGCAATCTGTCAAGATTCGTGAGCGCACATCCTGGAGCTGCATTCACGGTGTGGCACGCTGGGTTGGTAGTTGTTCCTGTGTGCCAGGTAACCAGGGCTGGAAATCTCATCTGCGCCATGCTTTAGATCGGTTTTCACAACAATTGGACGTGCTTTATCACACAGCTGTGTCACCTTTCGTGAAAGATCCCTGGGCTTTGCGCGACGATTACATCCGGGTTCTCCTCGGTTTGCAGCCAGTTGAAGATTTAATCGCTCAAGCATCTGGGAAGCGATTGCCAGAGGAGATTTGCGTGCGCATCCAGATTCTTTTAGAATCTCAGCTCGAGCGCCAGAAGATGTATGCTTCTTGTGGATGGTTTTTTGAGGATTTTGAGCGAATAGAGCCGCGCAATAGCGTGGCTTATGCAGCCAAAGCTTTGCAATTGACAAACAGGGCTACTGGGGTCGATTTGGCGCCTGAGTTAATGGCCAATCTTGAAAAAGTGGTTAGCTCTCGCGCCGGCTTGCGGGGCGACCAGCTCTTAAATGATTATTTGAGCAGAAGTGTACGATCTAAATGATCACAATAAACTGATCAGTATGTGTAATAGATGCCGTTTCATAGCATTTACCATGAAGTAAAAAAGAAAATAAAGAAATGCTATTTCCCTCGAGCTTTTTCGAGTAGTATCTCAACCTGATATTTGCTACTCTCTGCGGCTTTAAGTAGGCGTCTGACAATATCAATCCGCGCCGCAATGCTTTTCCTGGTTTCAATCTCGATGGTCTCGGGAATTCCACTGGTGAGATCGATCATGGCAGTGGCAAGATTCCACCATAACCAATCTTCAAATGTCTCTCGATTGAACCATAGGAAACCCTGGTAGCGGTTGAATTTAAGAAAGCGCTGTAGCTCAACATCTTGGAGCCAGGTTCGAAGCCAATTAGTGTATAGTAACCCTCTTTCGGCTCCTGCTCCAAGATCAAGTTCACCAGAGAACACTTGATGGCTGCAAAGCAATTTAACTAGGGTGACAGCGCTCTCGATAGATGCATCGTCATTCCCCATCTCTCGTAGCATTTCAGCCATCATCTTTCCGAGTTGCCACTCTTCAATCCAAGAACGGCTGATCTCTCCCGGATCTAAGGGATTTACGACCTCTCCAAGTCTTCGGCAAATGATCCAGGCGTACAATATAACCCATACAAATTGGTTGTCTTCGTCCAGCGGCAATTCTTCCCCTGGTCCAGATAGCAAATAGTTTATTGCGGCCATCGTTTTTGCGCTCGTTCTTTCGGGCATGCGATCTGGAAGACCGGTGAGACGAAGCAGCGCCTCCGCATCGGCGCGAATAATCGAGGCGATAGAACCCAATTCAGATTCTCCTCCTGCTATCGTGCGGACGCCATTCAATAACCGATTTACGCGAGATTCAAAATCATCCAGGGCGGTTGGCAGTTCAGTGTCTTGGTCTCTCATCCAATGAATGAAACCGGGATTGAATAATTCTCTAAATGGATGTTGCACAACTTGTAGCAAAATCTGCTTAAGCGCCTCATCAATAGATGGCACACCACGCCCGTTTAAATATGTGTTGAGCTGGCTATACTGATGCCAATCATCATCCTGCACCTGCCGAAATTCCAGAAATACGTGATATTGGTAAGCGCCCAGCTCGATATAGAGTCCGTTTTGGTGGAGATCGTGGTTGTTTCGGATGAACTCTAGACCGGAGATTTGATCGGAGAAAATTGTATAGGTGTTCGGGTCATCCGTTAGTTCTAAGCCAGCTCCCAGGTTTTTTTGAACTAGCTGCCTGCTAGTTGTGGAAGCGCCTCCACCTGAATCAGGTGAGCTATCGGTACCATCGCCAGACTTCAGCAGGTAGAAAGATGAAGTGCGTATCCATCCGTTTGTTGAAGCATATTTGTTGTTGTAGATCACAAGCGCCCGCTGATCGCCAGATCTATTCGAATAAGCGAAAACATCTTCGTTGACATTCCCTTGCGGGGTAAAAAAGTCGTAGAGCAAGAAGTTTTTCGCCTCAGCAAAGATATGGCGTCGACGCAGAATTGGGAAGATGTCCCGTTCATGGCGCTCGATCAGATATTGATTTGGTTGCTCATCCCAATATGCGCGGCGATATTCCATGCCATATTTCTCTGTGAAGCCTTCGATTTGGCCATGACCGAACATGGGCAATCCCGGCAGCGTAGCTAACATCGTGCAGATGCCGAAATATTTGTCTCCTGCGCCAAATTGATCAATCGCGGTGCGCTCGTCCGGGTTGTTCATAAAGTTCACGTAACGTTTGAGAATCTCAGGATCAAATTCTAAAGTATTTTTGATCACCAAGCGGTATTCCTGGTTTTTCTCATCTCGCAGCATGTTCATGAATGCGCTGTTGTATACGCGGTGCATGCCGAGAGTTCGCACGAAATAACCTTCCATCAACCAGAAAGCCTCTGCCAGCAAAAGCGTACCGGGTGCTTCCTGAGCGACGCGGTCCACCACTTCGCGCCAAAACTCAATGGGCATGGCTGCGTCGAACTCGGCTTTGGTCATGCCATGCTCAGCCCGAGATGGGATATCGCCTCCGCTTCCAGGCTCGGGAAACCATAATCGCTGGTAGTGTCGCTTTGCCAGTGTCATGGCTGCATCGAAACGGATCACGGAGAACTTGCGCGCTACCTGGAGGATGGTCTGGATGACTGCTTCGCGAACATCGGGCTTGAGATAGTTTAACTGGGCAGTATCGTTCCAGGGGAAGGAAGTGCCATCATTCCCGTGATAAATATATTTCACCTCACCTGTCCAGTGATCCAATCGCTTAAAGACAACCGCTGCATCGCTGTTATCAAAATAGTGGTCTTCAAGGTACAAACCGACCCTGGGAGCTTCTGAAAAGTCGGGACCATCGAAGGTGTACGAAGGGAAGGGGCTATAATCCGTTGAGATAAACCAGTCAGGATGTTCGACCACCCAGCGGGAATCAATGCCCATGTGGTTTGGTACCATATCGGACGCCAAACGGATGTTATGCGCCCATGCGATCCGTTGCAGCTCTTGAAAAGCGTCATCACCCCCCAAATCGGCTGAAATCTCGTATGACGAGATCGAATAAGCCGAAGCCTCCGCTTCGGGATTGCCGCGCAGTTGTTTGATGCGCTTTGAAGCCGAGCTACGCTCCCAAACGCCAATGAGCCACAAACCAGTGATACCCCACCTCTCCAGATCGGCTAGCTCTTGATCGGGTATCTGGTCCAGTCTCTTGATGGGACGCTGGTACTTTTTGGATAGCTGGTCAAGCCAGACGTATGCATTTTTCGCAATGAGAACCAGCCTCGGCATCCAGTCCATATCCGGGCTAAAACGCTCTGTTTCCAGTTCCTGACCGGTAAATTCAATCACTGGAGCAGTTGCTGGTTCGAGTCCGAAGAAGTAGATTTTTTCCTCTTCTTTGATCAGGTCAAGACTGCTCAAGAGCCGGTACAGATGTTGTCCTAGCAGGCTACCCCAGCGTGTGCGGATAAATTCCAATTGTCCGGAAAGCGAATGGGGTACCGCGACCGCCGGGCTACGCAACATATCCACAAGAGACTGGTTATCTGGGCCGAAATAGGGCTGGCGGTCGAAAAACTCTCTCAAGCCAGCCATGATATCAGCGTAACGAGTAACTTTCTCGAGGTTGGAATCGTCAAATAACTCCAGATAAGGGCCACAGGCTGGATTAGCGTTGGTAATCGAGAGCATGAGCATCTCTTCAAGCGCCAGCAAGATGTGCGACACACCCCCGCTTTCGCCGCTCAAATACTCATCCGACTCCAATTGGCGGCGGTAAACTGACACGGGAGGGAATTCCTCGGTAAAGCGTAGCAGGGTGGTATCCACCGTATCCTGACCCAGGTTGTCGTATAGCCACGCCAGAGCTTCCCTCATTGCGCGCGGGTTGCGCTGCTGTATATATATGGAGATGACTAAATGGAGGATCTCATCAATCAATCCCATGGCGTTAATCTGCCCGGGTCGCACTGCTCGTTCTGGGTAATTGATCAGGTCGCGCTTTTGGTTCATCTTTTGTGCAAAAAGGCGAGCTGCATGGAAATTGGCGAAGATCACATTGCCGGTTAGTGAGAAAAGTGTGTCTTCGAAGTCATAGCGGTCGCGTGCCAGGCGCGAGATGTGAAACTCCAATTTCGGGAGGTTGTGACCTATCTGTTCAACACGGGCGGCGTAGCGAGGCAGACCAAGATCAGTGTAAATTTGGATCGCTTCCTCAAATAACTCTTTGGACCTGAGAAGATCGTCTGCTTCACCCCGGTTTATGTGAACCGCAGCCCAATCTACCAGGGCGCGGGCTCGATACCAAGGAAGTTTTAGTTGAGATGTCATTTGGTCGAGGTTTTGAAAATATTCAAAAGCTATCTGCCAGTTTTCTTCCGCGCCAGCGAGATGGGCCTCCGACCAAGCTAAATATCCCTTAGTACCAATGGCGGGATTATTCATTATTTGAGCTTTTATCGAGTCGATCAATTGATGGGCCTCGTCATACCTGCCCTGCTTCGTGCGTACGGTGCCCATTAGCAATTGTGCGATTACCTTGTCCTCTTCGTCTACATATTCTCCAATCTGTAGCGTTTCAGCGATAATTTTTTCCGCTTCTTCAATTTTTCCTAATTCGATCAAAAGATCTCCCCAGATGACATTATTTTTGGCTTCTATACGTGTACGACCGGATTGCTTTGCACTTTCGCTGCA
>DATCYX010000230.1:0-17461 GCA_036526235.1 Anaerolineales bacterium
TCCTTGCGCCACTCATCCTGTTGCTTGTGCTTATCTTCTGATGCCTATCATGCTGTATGGCTAAAGCTTGACACAACCCACTTAGAGCTCAGTTTCTAAACTTTCCCCGCTATTTCAATATAGAAGCCTAAAGTTCTAACCCCCTCTGAACTAGGAAGAGGGGGTTAGAACTTTGACATGCTTGGATATCCCATCCTGTTAGCTGGTGTGTGACCGGCGATTTTGTGCGCACGCTAGGGATAAATTTTATGTACGTTCAGTAGTGCTCATGGCTCAGCTTATGCTGATTTGGAAATATTATCCATTTGATTTTTCCGAATAATACAAAAAACTATTTTTCTATTGACATTTAAGCCAAGTAAAGTATACTAACTTATATTCTCACCAAGACCAATTATGGCGAAATACGACCACCTGGACCAGGATATTCTCAAGCTGCTCAACCTGAATGCACGCATATCCAGCGCTCAAATCGCACGTGAATTAGAGGAATCTGCTCGCACTGTGCAGAACCGCATCCAGCGATTGACAGAGCTCGGCGCCGTCCAGTTTGTAGGTGTTGTGAGTCCAGCTTCGTTTGGTTACAGTTTGGCGGTGGACATCTTTTGCGAGTTAGAGGTGGGGTATCAAGAACAAGCTCTGCAAGCCATCCAAGATATGCCGAACATCACATATGTGGCGATTTCAACCGGAGATCAGGATATCAGCTTGCAGGCGATTTTTAAGAATGGCGCTGATATGAACGATTTTATCACCAACAAACTGCACCAAGTTCCGGGTATGCGCCGCACGCGAACAGTCTTACTCCCGCGTATTCTCAAAGATAACTACCAGTGGATGCCGCCGGATGATGATTTCGAACATGACCACAATGGCTGAGCATCGCACTTAATTCCATCGGATTGGAGGTGATGATTGTTTGTTGAACATGATGTGAGATACATTGACCTGCCATAGTTCGAAAACAAAATTATTCCAAAGGAGAAAGTGATGAAAGCTAATAAGATCTTGTTTCGATGGTTGGTTTTGCTAGTGAGTCTCAGCCTTGTATTAACTGCCTGTGGAGGTGGGGCGGCGACACCAGCCCCCGAGGCTGAGGGCGGACCGCTTCAATCGATTGGTGAAGGTGAGGGCGCTGTCTCCATCATCGCCTGGGCTGGATATATCGAGCGCGGCGAGACCGACCCGAACTTCGACTGGGTTACCCAATTTGAGAAGGACACTGGCTGCATGGTGAGTGTGAAGGTAGCCGCCACGTCCGACGAGATGGTCGCCCTGATGAACGAAGGCGGATTTGACCTGGTCACCGCCTCTGGCGATGCCAGTAACCGCCTGATCTCTTCTGGTAGGGTTCAGGAAATCAACATCGACCTTATTCCAAGCTGGAGCACGGTTGATGAACGCCTGCAGAATGCCCCCTGGAACACGGTCGATGGGAAGCATTATGGCACGCCATACCAGTGGGGGCCTAATGTCCTCATGTACAATACAGATGTATTCCCCACTCCGCCTGATAGCTGGAGTGTGGTCTTCGAAGAACAGACGTTGCCCGATGGTCAATCCAACAAGGGGCGCGTCCAGGCTTACGATGGTCCCATCTACATCGCGGACGCGGCGCTTTATTTGATGGTCAATAATCCTGAATTGGGTATCAAAGATCCCTATAATCTGGACCGTGACCAGTTCAATGCTTCTCTTGACCTGCTCCGCCAACAGCGCCAGATCGTAGGGCGCTACTGGCATGACGCTTTCGTCCAGATGGATGACTTCACTAACGAGGGTTTTGTCGCCTCGAGCTCTTGGCCTTTCCAGGTTAACCTGCTGCAATTTGAGGACAAGCCAATCGGCAGCGTCTTCCCCAAAGAAGGCGCCACCGGCTGGTCTGATACCACCATGATGCATGTGGATGCCCCGCATCCTAACTGCGCCTACAAGTGGTTAGAGCATTCCCTCAATCCCAAGCTGCAAGGCGACCTGGCTGCCTGGTTTGGTTCGGTGCCAGCTGTTCCCGCGGCTTGTACAGGCAATGAATTGCTCACCGACGAGGGCTGCGACATCAATGGCATGAAGGACTTCGATAAAATCCACTTCTGGAAGACACCCACTACTGACTGTGGTGATGGGCGCCAGGAGTGCGTGCCCTATCATGAATGGGTTACTAACTATATTGCCGTCATCGGCGGGCGATAGGTAATTCTTGAACCTCCCGCAGGATCGATACTGCGGGAGGTTCATCCAGGTTTGGAATAAATGAACGATACAGCCGTTCCCGCAGTCCGTTTATCGAACGTGAGTCGCCTGTTTGGCGATTTTGCCGCAGTGGACGATGTCAGCCTGGACATCCAGGATGGCGAGTTTTTTACGATGCTGGGGCCATCGGGCTCTGGTAAAACGACCTGCCTGCGTTTGGTCGCTGGTTTTGACCGTCCAACCTATGGGACTATCTTGTTGCATGGAAAGGATGTCACCCAACTGCCGCCTTATGAGCGGGAGGTCAACACGGTTTTCCAGGATTATGCCTTATTTCCACACATGAGTGTGGGAGATAACGTAGGTTACGGGCTGATGATCGATAAGGTGCCCAAAGCCACACGGCAAGAGCGTGTGGAGGAGATGCTGGAACTGGTCCAGCTATCCGGTTTGACCGGTCGCAAGCCGTCCCAGCTCTCTGGTGGACAACGACAGCGCGTCGCCCTGGCGCGAGCGCTGATTAAACACCCCCGCGTGCTGTTGCTAGATGAGCCGCTTGGCGCCCTTGATCTGAAATTACGGCAGCAGATGCAGATCGAATTAAAAGCCATCCAGCAGCGAGTGGGCATCACTTTTGTCTATGTCACCCATGATCAAGAAGAGGCGCTGACCATGAGCGACCGCATCGCGGTGTTCAACCGCGGCAAAAGCGAACAAGTTGGCACCCCGGCGGAGATTTACGAGCATCCAGCGACTCCCTTCGTGGCTGGGTTCGTGGGTGTCTCCAACCTGGTGAGTGGCGAAGCAGCGCAGAAGATCACTGGTTCTGCGGATACCTTTTCCATCAGACCGGAGAAGATTCGCCTGGCAGAGCCAGATTTGGATGTGCCTGCGAACATGTATTCAGCCGATGGCACTGTGCGGGATGTCATTTACCTGGGTCTTTACACCCGCTACCTGATCGATCTGGAGTTAGGTGAGGATCTCGTGGTGATCCAGCAGAATCTAGACGCAACTTCGATGGATGTGCTGGCGGCGCGCGGCAAGAAAGTGCGTCTGCTCTGGTTGCGCGATCATAACCGGGCTTTGAAGAGCGCGTAGAACGATGGCTACTCTCTCCCCATCACCGTCAGGTGACCTTCAAATGAGCGTTTCTCCGGGTAAGCCTGGGCGCTCGTCCCTGAGCACCCGAGTCTCGTCCTACCTGTATAAGCGCCCCACGGCGATACTGCTTCTACTTCTCGGGCCGCCTATGGCCTGGATGTTTATTATCTACCTCGGTTCGCTGTTCGCCCTGCTCGTCAATAGCTTTTTCAGCCTGGATGGCTATACCGGGCTGGTTGTGCGCCAGTTCACCCTGAATACATACCGCGACCTTTTTACGCGCGCTAATTTTGACATTGTGCAACGCACAGCCGGGATGGCTGCTGCGGTGACCGTCACCGCAGCGATTCTGGCTTTCCCTCTGGCGCTGTTTATCGCCCGCTATGCATCACGGCGGGTTAAAGGGATCCTGTATCTGGCGGTATTGCTGCCACTCTGGTCGAGCTACCTGGTGCGGGTATATGCCTGGAAGCTTATCCTGGCCAAAGAGGGTATTGTGAGCTGGTTCTTCAATATTTTGCATCTGGATGGCGTGTTGAACTCGTTGCTCAGCCTACCGGTGATCGGGGGGCCATCCCTCTCGGTTTCCAACATCGGGATATTCATCGTCTTTGTTTATGTCTGGCTGCCTTATATGATTCTCCCCATCCAGGCTGCCCTAGAGCGGGTGCCGAAATCCTTACTTGAGGCATCTGGCGACCTGGGAGCGCGGCCAATGCAAACCTTTCGCCTTGTGATCCTGCCTCTGGCATTCCCGGGTGTTGTGGCGGGCTCGATTTTTTCATTCTCGCTCACCATGGGTGATTTTATCGTGCCCACCGCGTTAGGTAATTCCAGCTATTTCATCGGTCAGGCGGTGCTTGCCCACCAGGGTACTTCGGGCAATATTCCCCTGGCGGCTGCCTTTACGATGATTCCGATTGTCATCATGATTATTTATCTCATGGTAGCCAGGCGTTTAGGAGCTTTCGAGGCGCTCTAAACAATGCGTAAATCCTGAGAATGGTGTACCAATGATGTCAGGTTACGATAGATTGATGGAGAGACGTGCGTATGCAAAAGGAAGATAGATCTGGCGATAAATCCCCGCTATTTTTAAAGATTGCTGCTGGGGCGGCATTGTTGTTTCTCCACATGCCGGTGTTGATTATCCTTTTATACGCCTTCACCACCGACGAGGCGACCTTCAGCTTCCCTCCGCCCGGACTGACTGCTCAATGGTTCCGCATTGCCTGGGGGCGGACGGACTTCTGGGATGCTTTTCTGCTGTCTTTACGTGTTGCGGGCGTAGCTACACTTGTTGCACTGATCTTGGGTACACTCGCCGCAGCGGCTGTCTATCGCAGCAATTTCTTTGGAAAAGAGTCCGTATCTTTCCTGTTGGTTTTGCCGTTGGCGTTACCGGGAATCGTAACCGGGATTGCCCTGCGCTCTGCTCTCGGTTTGATGGAAATCCCGTTCACCTTCTGGACGATCGTCATTGGCCACGCCACGTTCTGCGTGGTGGTCGTTTATAACAATGCGCTGGCGCGATTCCGCCGCCTTGGTCATTCCCAGATCGAGGCTTCCATGGATCTGGGAGCCAACGCCTTCCAGACGTTCCGTCATATTGTTTTGCCAAACCTGGCGACTGCCTTGCTGGCGGGAGGTATGCTGGCCTTTGCGCTCTCTTTCGATGAGGTGATCGTCACTACTTTCACGGCTGGACAACAATCCACCCTGCCGATCTGGATCTTCAGCCAGCTTACGCGGCCGCGCGACCGTCCGGTGACGAATGTGGTAGCGACATTTGTTATCGTCATCACCTTTATTCCTATCCTGCTGGCACACCGCTTGACTCAACAGGACAACGTGTAGAGATATCTCAATTTAGCTCGACAGAATAGCCCAAACCGGGGGTGTCGAAGGCGACTAGCCAACCATCTTCCAATCGAAAACCTGGCTTAGATGGATCATTGACCAAATCCAGGTTTCCATCCAGGTCGCCATAAAGGACATTAGGACTGCTCAAAGCCAGGCTGAGACCGGCAGTAATCAGCAACGCCGGCTCAATAAAGCAGCTTACCATGGTCGACAAGCGGGCAGCCCGGGCGATGGAGTCGATCTGGCGTGCACAGCGCAATCCACCACAGGCAGCCAGTTTAATGCTTATCCCTCCTGCGGCTCGCTTTGCTGCTAGGTCCAGGGCTGATGCTGGACCAGTCACGCTCTGGTCGGCCAAGATTTTCACCGGGCTATGCTCGGTGACCTGGCGCAGACTAACTAGATCGTCGGCAGGTGTGGGCTGTTCCAGCATCTCCAGCTTACCTTTCAGGGCGCGGGCAACATCGAGAGCTTGTTGGACATTGTAACCACCGTCTGCATCCAGACGGAGGATATGATCCGGCAGGGCTCTGCGGATGGCTTGCACACGGCGCACATCCTCCGCCGGGTCGAGGCCACCTTTGATCTTCAGTATGCGATAGCCCAGGTGGGCACGCGCCTGGGCGATATCCACGCTTTCCTGGATGGTGGCTAGGGGTATGGTCACTGATGTTTGAATGCGATTACGGTAGCCACCCAGGAGTCGATAAACAGGCATGCCTGCAGCCAATCCCAATAGATCGTGGAAAGCCATGTCGAAGGCGCAAAGCGCTGAGCCATCCCCTTTGACCTGACTGGTTAACACAGAAAGGGAGTATTCGATATTGGTTGGGTGCAGATCAGATGCTATGCTGGCGTATTCACGGCAAGCATGGATGACCTGCTCGGGTTTCTCACCTGTCAAGCTTGGGTGAGCGATTGTGCAGCCCCAGGCACTTTGCCCCTGGCGTGTTTCTATACGCACAAATACTGACGTGATGTGCTGAATCGCTGGATGCCCAGCGAGCGCTACGGGTTGTCGAAGTTTTAATTCGACGGGTGTCACTTCAGCTCGGGTTATCTGCATTTGCAAACCTCATAACAAAGGATATCCTTATTATACAAAATATCTTTCTATATGCTCTTTTGCGTTGCTTCATCTTAGCAATTTTTCCTTGACAGCTATCTATTTTGTGTCGAGTTCGTCAATTATGCAATTGCACCACCTCTATCAAAATTGGCGGATTTGAGAATTGGCACTTGACAATCTCGGATAATGTCGTATAATCCAGCATATTAACCCTAGAAAGTCTTAATCTAATGAACATAATCCTATCCCTGGTTATTATCGTCCTCCTTTCGGTCCTTATTATTAAGGACCATATTCCGGTTTGGGCGGTTGCCAGGGTGACCCGCAGGAAACAGCGCAGGTCAAAGTAGGTAAACCAAAAGTTGTAAAGCGAAACCGCCCCCAACGGGGCGGTTTTTTTATCAAGGAGGTTATGTGAGATCAGACCAGATCAAAGCCGGGATTGAAAGGGCCCCGCACCGTGCGCTGCTCAAAGCAACAGGTGTCACTGATGCGGATATGCACAAACCCTTCATTGCGATTGTCAATTCATACGTTGATGTGGTGCCGGGGCATGTCCACTTGCAGGGCTTTGGCAAGCTGGTCAAAGAGGCGGTGAGGGCGGCGGGTGGAGTGCCGTTCGAATTCAATACGATTGGCGTGGACGATGGCATCGCCATGGGGCATATAGGCATGCACTATTCCTTGCCATCCCGCGAGCTGATCGCAGATTGCGTCGAGACGATGATCGAAGCCCACCAGTTTGATGGCATGGTGTGCATTCCCAACTGCGATAAGATCGTGCCGGGGATGCTGATGGCCGCGATGCGCGTGGATATCCCGGCCATTTTCGTCTCGGGCGGGCCTATGCCAGCCGGACGAACACCGGATGGTCAGGCCGTGGACCTGATCTCGGTTTTCGAGGGAGTTGGGGCGTACCAAGCAGGCCGCATCGACGCTGCTCGCTTGAAGCTGCTGGAGGATTTTGCTTGCCCCTCCTGCGGCTCATGCTCAGGCATGTTCACTGCCAACAGCATGAACTGCTTGATGGAAGCCCTGGGTATCGCCTTGCCCTTCAACGGTTCGGCGCTGGCGCAGACACCCGAGCGTGAAGCGCTGGCAAGCCGGGCTGCCGAACTCATTCTGGAGCTGGTCGAGCGGGACATCACCCCGCGCCAGATTGTTACCGTTGAGGCGCTGGATGACGCATTTGCCCTGGATATGGCTATGGGCGGCTCAACGAATACGGTTTTGCATGCGCTGGCAATTGCCAATGAAGCCGGTGTGGATTACCCGCTAAGCCGTATTAATCATGTGGCAGATCAGGTGCCGCATTTGTGCAAGGTCAGCCCAGCGGGCAAATGGCACATGGAGGATGTGCACCGGGCTGGGGGTATACCTGCCATCTTGACTGAAATTGAACGCAACTCTGACCTGTTGCACCTAGATCGTATTACTGTCTCTGGAAAGAGCTTGCGTGAGTCGATTGCCGGTGCTGCAGTTCAAGACAGCGAAGTCATCCGCCCCTATGCAGAGCCACACTCCCGCCATGGTGGGCTAGCCATCTTGTTTGGCAACCTGGCGCCGAAGGGTGCGGTGGTCAAGACCGGTGGCGTCAGCCCAGCGATGAAGCAATTTACAGGCCAGGCTCGCATCTATGAATCCCAGGAAAATGCGATGACGGGCATTATGGCAGGGCAGGTCAAACCTGGCGATGTGGTTGTCATCCGCTATGAAGGCCCGAAAGGTGGGCCAGGGATGGTGGAGATGCTCAGCCCGACCAGCGCCATCATGGGTATGGGCTTGGGGGATAAGGTAGCTTTGATCACCGATGGGCGCTTTTCTGGTGGGACACGGGGCGCGTGCATCGGGCATGTCTCACCTGAAGCGGCTGCTCGCGGCCCGATTGCTGCGCTCCAACAGGGAGATGTTATCGATATTGACCTGGAGAAGCGCACGCTGGATGTACGCCTCACTGACGAGGAAATCCAGCGACGGCTGGAAAGCTTACCTGCCTTCCAGTCGAGAACCCGCAGCAAGTGGCTGCGTAGATATTCGTATTTTGTCTCAAGCGCCGACACCGGCGCGGTTTTAATGGATACCGCAGAGGCACAAACTTCGCCGAGCTTTGTACGATAACGATCTAGGTTTTCTGCATTTTTCGGTGGTGAATATGGAATAGCCAAGGTTTTATAAAAAGGAATGAGGCCAATGAAGAGAACAGGTGCACAAATTGTTTGGGAGACCCTGGTGCGAGAGGGTGTGGATTTGGTGTTTGGATATCCAGGCGGTGCGAACTTGCCGATATACGATGCCATGCTGGATTATCCGGTCCGCCATGTCCTGGCTCGTCACGAACAGGGTGCGGCGCATATGGCTGATGGGTATGCCCGTGCCAGTGGGAAGGTGGGCGTAGCGATGGCAACCTCTGGCCCGGGTGCGACTAACCTGGTGACTGGCATTGCCACCGCTATCATGGATTCGTCCCCCATGGTCTGCATTACCGGGCAAGTGGTCAGCCGCTTTATCGGCTACGACGCTTTCCAGGAGACGGATGTCACCGGCATTACCCTGCCGATCACCAAGCACAATTATCTGGTAACTGATGTACAGGAAATCGGTGAGGTCTTGCGCGAGGCTTTTTACATCGCCAGGACCGGACGCCCCGGCCCTGTATTGGTGGACATCGCCAAGGATGCCCAGCAGGCCTCCATTGAATGGGAGTACGACGATTCGCCGATCAGGCTGCCGGGTTACCGTCCCGATCTGCGTCCTGTGACGGAGGATATCCAAAAAGCCCTCGAGCTCATTTATAACGCCAAGCGTCCGGTTATTCTCGCCGGGCATGGTGTCCTGCTCAGCGGCGCAATGGCCGAGTTGCGGGAGTTTGCCGAACGGGCGCAGACCCCGGTGGCGATGACTCTCTTAGGATTGAGCGGGATGCCATCTGATCACCCCCTCAACCTGGGCATGATGGGGATGCATGGAGAAGCATGGGTCAACCATGCTATTCAGGAATCAGACCTGTTGTTAGCTTTTGGGATGCGCTTTGACGACCGCGTGACGGGCAATCTTAAAACGTACGCGCCCAATGCGAAGAAGATTCATATCGAGATTGACCCGTCGGAAATTAATAAGAACGTCACGGTTGATGTCGGCTTGATCGGTGACTTGCGCGAGACCCTGAGCTGGATACTCGAGCACCTCGAACCTTGCGATAAATCGGAATGGCTGACTTATATCGACGATATGAAAGGCGACAGCGCCGTGCGCGATATCCAAAATCTGCCAGATAGCGGCGTCCTGTACGCTGCCCATGTGATTAATGATCTCTGGCGCTATACGGATGGGAAGGCGCTGATAACTACAGATGTGGGACAGCACCAGATGTGGACCGCGCAATATTATAAATTCAACACCCCGGGCAATCTGATCACCTCGGGCGGGTTGGGCACCATGGGCTTTGGATTGCCTTCGGCGATCGGCGCCAAGTTTGCCAAGCCCGATGCACAGGTCTGGACGGTGGTTGGTGACGGTGGGTTCCAGATGACGCAAGCCGAGCTGGCAACAGCCGCTCAGGAAGGCGTCAAGGTGAATGTTGCCATCATCAACAACGGCTATCTGGGGATGGTACGCCAGTGGCAGGAGTTCTTCTATGAGCGCCGCTATGCGGCAACCCCCATGCGCAACCCCGATTTTGTCAAGATAGCCGAAGCCCACGGCCTGACAGGCCTGAGGGTCACGCAGCGCTCGGAAGTAGAGGCTGCGATCCGGTCAGCGCAAGAGATAGAAGGCACCGTGGTGATCGATTTTAAGGTTGAGCAGGAGGATAGTGTGTACCCGATGGTGCCCGCAGGCGCTGACCTGCACAATATGATCCGCAGACCGGTATCTAACCCGCTGGTCGAGACTGCACAGGACACAGTGTAAGAGGAGGTGGAGCCATGCAGCATACCCTAGTCGTCTTAGTAGAGGATAAACCCGGTGTGTTAAGCCGGGTCGCATCACTGTTTCGCCGGCGAGCGTTCAATATCGAGTCTTTGACCGTTGGTCACACAGATCAGCCTGGCGTCTCGCGTATGACCATCGTGGTGGACAGCGATGACACCAGTGTGGAGCGCCTGACCGCCTATTTGTATAAGCTGGTCAATGTTATTCAGGTGCACGATATGACCACAGTCCCCACGGTCAGCCGCGACCTGGCGATGATCAAGGTCAATGCCCCTGCGGAGAACCGTACTCACATTATGCAAACGGTGGATGTGTTCCGGGCGCGCATTTTGGATGTCACCAACAATTCGTTCATCATCGAGGTGACGGGAGATGAAGAGAAAATCAACGGCTTCGTGGAGGTATTGAAACCCTTAGGAATCATTGAGATGGTACGCACCGGTAAAGTGACCATGGCGCGCGGCGCCTCGCCGCTGCCGGACGCCAACGGGAATGGTCATCGCCCTGCGGCTGAGATGATGGTATAGCAGAGGTAATTGTTGGGTCAGATTGACCCTAAATACACACACTAGATAAGGAGCAATGGAATGGCCTGGATGGATTTTTGCGGTACACAAGAGGAAGTGGTTACGCGTGAGGAATTCCCGTTGGAGAAAGCGCGGGAGGTACTTAAAGACGAAGTGATCGCGGTGTTGGGGTATGGCGTTCAAGGACCTGCGCAGGCATTGAACATGCGCGATAACGGATTTAACGTGATCGTAGGGCAAAAACCCGGCGGTAAATCTTGGGACAAAGCGGTTAAGGATGGTTGGGTCCCGGGAGAGACCCTGTTTTCACTCGAGGAAGCTACCGAACGCGGCACGGTGATCCAGTATTTGATCTCCGATGCCGGGCAGCGGCTGATGTGGCCGAAGATCAAGCCCTGCCTGAACGAAGGAGATGCATTGTATTTCTCGCATGGCTTCTCGGTCGTATATCAAGACCAAACCGGGATCGTAGCTCCAGAATATGTGGATGTCATCCTGGTGGCTCCCAAAGGCTCGGGAGCCAGTGTGCGGACTAATTTCCTGAATGGCAGCGGGATCAACAGCAGCTTCGCGGTGGAGCAGGACTACACCGGTCGTGCACGAGAACGCACCCTGGCATTGGGAATTGCGATTGGTTCGGGTTACCTGTTTGCCACCACGTTCAAGCATGAGGTCTACAGCGACCTGACCGGTGAACGCGGCGTGTTGATGGGCGCGTTGGCGGGCATCATGGAAGCCCAGTACCAGGTGCTGCGCGAGAATGGACACACGCCGAGCGAGGCATTCAATGAGACCGTCGAGGAGCTGACTCAAAGCCTGATCCGCCTGGTGGCACAGAATGGTATGGACTGGATGTATGCCAATTGCAGCACCACTGCGCAACGCGGCGCGCTAGACTGGCGTCACCAGTTCAAAGATGCTGTGGATCCGGTATTCCAACGGCTATACGAGAGTGTCGCTGCAGGCGAGGAGACGCGCATTGTCTTGAACTCCAACAGCGCCCCGGATTACAAAGAGAAGCTGGATGCCGAATTACAAGAGATGCGTAATTCGGAGCTTTGGCAGGCGGGTGCATTGGTGCGCTCCCTGCGACCTGAAAACTGGCAGCAATGATTATCACTTTAGCCATTTGAAACTATGAAGCCAAAGGTGATGTGAGTCAGCGAGATCATAGCTTGTTGTAGAGAGAACTGTTTTACTGGTATTACAAGCGCGGAGGAATAGATGACAGACAATTATGTACGATTCTTCGATACAACTTTAAGGGATGGTGAGCAATCGCCTGGTGCAACCATGACCAGCGCCGAGAAGCTGGAGGTCGCTCGCGCCTTGGCCAGGCTCGGTGTGGATATCATCGAGGCAGGTTTTCCGGCTGCCTCTCCAGACGATCTGGAAGCGGTGCGCCGGATTGCTATTGAGGTAGGCAATCCCAGCGACGGCACCCGCCCCCCGGTCATCTGTGGACTTGCGCGGACCACCCGGGGTGACATCGATAAGGCCTGGGAAGCGATCCGCCACGCTGCCCACCCCAGGATTCACACCTTCCTGGCAACGTCAGATATCCACATGAAGCACAAGCTTAAGATGACTCGCCGGCAAGTGGTTGAGCGGGTGGGCGAGATGGTCGCCTACGCCCGCAGCCTGTGCGAGGATGTTGAATTCAGCCCCGAAGATGCCGGTCGCAGCGATCCGGAGTTCCTGTATCAGGTGCTCGAAGTGGCTATCAAAGCTGGCGCGACAACGTTGAATATCCCGGATACGGTCGGATACACGCTGCCAGAAGAATTTGGCGCTTTGATCGCCGGCATTATCCAAAACACCCCTGGCATCCAAAACTGCATTGTTTCTGTCCACTGCCACAACGATCTGGGGATGGCAACCGCAAATACTTTGGCAGGTATCCGTGCTGGAGCGCGCCAGGCTGAAGTGACGATCAACGGGATCGGTGAGCGGGCGGGCAATACTGCACTCGAGGAAGTGGTGATGGCAATTGGCACGCGGCCCAACCAGTTCAACCTGCTGACAGGTATCGATACCACCCAAATCGCCCGTGTCAGCAAGCTGGTGAGCAACTACACCGGTATTGTTGTCCAGCCGAATAAGGCTGTGGTCGGTGCTAACGCCTTCGCCCACGAAGCCGGTATTCACCAGGATGGCATGCTCAAGCATAACCTGACTTACGAGATCATGCGCCCGGAAACGGTTGGGGCTTCGGTGAGCAAGCTGGTGCTCGGCAAGCATTCCGGGCGCCATGCGCTAAAAGCCCGCCTGACATCGATGGGCTATTTCCTGGATGAAGCCGAAGTTGATAAGCTCTTCGAGCGCTTCAAAGCCCTGGCAGATAAAAAGAAAACTATTACAGATGCCGACCTGGAGGCGCTTATCTCGGATGAGCTTTACCAGCCGCGCGAGTTGTTCTCCCTGGAGGGGCTGCAAGTTGCCTGCGGCACGATGGGCATGCCAACCGCCTCGGTTCGCCTGCGCGACCCGCTGGGCAAGCTGCATGTGCAGGCCAGCATCGGCACCGGTCCGGTCGATGCTACGTACAAAGCGATCGATGCCATCGTCCAGGCACCTAATATTTTGCAGGAGTTCGTCGTCCACGCGGTCACGGAGGGCATCGATGCCCTGGGAGAGGTGACTGTACGCATCCAGGGTGAGCAACCCAGCCTGATGCTGGATGCACAGACCGAAGTAGACCAGCCGCGCACATTTGGCGGTTATGGAGCAGACACGGATATCATCGTTGCCAGTGCTAAAGCATATCTGTCTGCATTAAACAAAATGCTGGTGTCCATGGGGCATTTCGGCCCGGTGGAGATTGCGGCAACCGAAACCATCAACCAGTCTTGAGGAGAATGTCATGAACCCTAAGGATAAATCCACTCCATCTCGCTCATTGGATCCGTCAGTCGATCTGCGCACCATCCCGTCTGGCTGGGATCTCTCCGGATTATTCTCGCCGGCTGATAACTGGGTTAATGAACCACAACCCTATCAAGATCGCTCGCACATCAATCCGGATTCCACCGGGATACCCTCTGACAATGCCGCAGACGCTGTTTGAAAAGATCTGGAACCAGCACCTGGTTGAGCAGGAACCTGGCTTGCCAGCTGTGCTGTATGTAGACCTGCACCTGATTCATGAGGTTACTTCGCCGCAGGCATTTACCGGGTTACGTGCCCGTAAACTGCCTGTGCGCCGGGCAGATAAGACCATCGCGACCATCGACCATGCCGTGCCTACTCTGGTCAATCTGGACGGTGATGATGGCAGGTTAGCCTATGCCGATGAGATGTCGCGCCGGCAAATCCACATGTTAGAGGACAATTGCAGAGAGTTTGGCATCCGTCTATATGGGCTGGATAGCCCTAACCAGGGCATTGTCCACATCATTGGACCGGAGTTGGGCTTGACTCGGCCGGGCATGACCATTGTGTGCGGGGATAGCCATACGGCAACCCATGGGGCATTCGGTGCATTGGCTTTTGGAATTGGCACCAGCGAAGTTGAGCACGTTCTGGCGACCCAATGCTTGCTCCAGCGCCGCCCTAAGACCTGTGAGGTGCGCATTGATGGAACGCTACCCCCTGGGGTGACCTCCAAGGATATCATCCTGGCACTGATCAGCAAGATCGGTGTGGGCGGGGGGACGGGTCACGTCTTTGAATATAGCGGTTCAGCTATTCGTGCTTTGACCATGGAGCAGCGCATGACCCTCTGCAACATGTCGATAGAAGCTGGAGCGCGGGCCGGTATGGTCGCCCCGGATGATACTACCTTTGAGTATCTTTCTGGGCGGGAGTTTGCCCCACGCGGGCAGGCATGGGAGAGCAGCTTGCGCCGGTGGCGGGAACTATCCACCGATGATGGCGCCACTTTTGATAGGACGATCAGCCTGGATGCCTCTACCCTGGAACCTATGATCACCTTTGGTACTAATCCAGGCATGGGTATACCGGTGAATGGGCACGTCCCCACGATAGATGAGGTCAAAGATGCCACCCAGAAGGTAGCCTTAGAAAAAGCGCTGAACTACATGGGGTTGAGTCCAGGGCAAACACTTGTCGGGCATCCTGTAGATGTGGTCTTTATTGGAAGTTGCACGAACGGTCGCATAGCAGACCTGCGGCAGGCTGCTGGACTGTTAAAGGGGCGCAAGGTGGCGTCTGGGATGCGTGTGCTGGTTGTACCTGGCTCCCAGCAAGTCAAGCGGCAGGCGGAGGTAGAGGGCTTAGATCAAGTCTTCCTCGCCGCGGGTGCCGAATGGCGGGAGCCCGGCTGCAGCATGTGCATTGCCATGAATGGCGACCAGTTGCAGCCCGGTCAATACGCCGTCAGCACCAGCAACCGCAACTTCGAAGGGCGGCAGGGAAAGGGTGGACGGACTTTCTTGGCCAGCCCGCTCACCGCAGCTGCGACAGCCCTGGCAGGCAAGGTAACCGATGTGAGGACCATCCTCCCCAATTAATTATGGAAGTTTGCTGGCACAGCCAGGTATTTAGACCCACACCCGAGAGAAACGCATAGCAGGGTTATTTTCGCAAGGTACAACAAGAGTGACGATAAATATGCAACCATTCAAGAAGCTCACCTCACGTGTCACCGTAATGCTAGTCAATGATATTGACACCGACCAGATTATCCCGGCCCGCTTTCTTAAAACAGTCGAGAAAGCAGGCCTGGCGGCTAACTTGTTTGCCGATTGGCGCTATCTCCCTGACGGGTCACCGAATCCGGAGTTTGTCCTCAACCAGCCGGGTGGTCAGGGCGCCAGCGTGTTGTTGGCGGGTCAAAATTTTGGCTGTGGCTCGTCCAGGGAACACGCTCCCTGGGCTTTGACGGGCTATGGTTTCCGAGCGGTTATCTCCACGTCGATTGCAGATATTTTTCATAACAATGCCCTGAAAAATGGCCTGCTGCCCGTGGTAGTTAGCCCTGAAGATCACCAGCGCATGGTTGACTTGTTTAGTGAAGATCCCAATGCGGAGTTGACCATCGATTTGGCAGAGCAGGCGGTATATCTGCCAGATGGGCATACGGTGAGCTTTCCAATAGATGGTTTTGCCAAGTCTTGCCTTCTCAATGGCGTGGATGAGCTGGGTTATCTCATGAGCATTGAGGATAAGATTACCGCTTACGAAACCCAGATGACCAATTAAGCCAGCGAAAGGGAAGCAAATTCAAGCATGAAAATGATCCAGATATATGATACGACCCTGCGTGATGGGACGCAGCGCACCGATATCTCACTCTCTGTCAACGATAAGTTGAACATTGCCCGCCGGTTGGACGATTTGGGCATTGCCTATATCGAAGGTGGGTGGCCGGGCTCAAACCCTAAGGACGCCGAGTTCTTCCAGCGCGCTGCCGATATCCCCTGGCGAACAGCTCAAATCGCGGCTTTCGGTTCAACTTGCGGCGCTAACAAGCATCCAGAAGATGATGAGAATATCAACGCCTTATTATCAGCCGGCACAAGCACCTGCACGGTGGTGGGAAAAACCTCGACCCTGCACGTCTTGGAGGTGCTGCGCACCAGCCGCGAGAACAACTTGCGCATGATCGAGGAGAGCATCGCCTACCTGCGCTCGCAGGAAAAGCGTGTGTTCTATGACGCAGAGCACCTCTTCGATGGCTACAAAGAGGATCAGGCGTATGCTCTCGAAACCCTGAAAGCAGCCCTGCGCGGTGGGGCAGAGACCATCATCTTGTGCGATACCAATGGGGGCACAATGCCCTGGGAGGTAACCGAAATCGTCGGCGCCATTAAAGCCGAGCTTAATCATCCTTTGGGCATCCATACTCACAATGATGGTGAATGTGCTGTCGCTAACACGCTTGCCGCGGTGCTCGAAGGTTGTATTCAGGTGCAGGGCACCATCAACGGTTACGGGGAGCGCTGCGGAAATGCCAATCTTTGCTCGATCATACCTGACCTCGAGTTGAAAATGGGCTTTTCATGCTTGCCAGATGGGAATCTGACCAAGCTGTTTGACCTCTCTCACTATGTGGCCGAGGTCGCCAACCTGGCACCTGATGAGCACCTGGCATATGTGGGTCGCTCAGCTTTCGCTCACAAGGGCGGTATCCATGTGGCAGCTATGCGGCGAAACCCCAATTCATACCAGCATATCGACCCAGAGCACGTTGGTAACGAGATGGCGGTGGTGGTCTCCGAGCTTTCCGGGCGCGGAAACTTGCTCAGCAAGGCAGAAGAATACGGGTTGGATACGTCAAATGTCGGCACGGTTGGCGAGGTCTTGAGCGAGGTGAAAACCCTGGAAGCGAAAGGATTTTCTTTTGAAACCGCTGAAGCATCCGTCCTACTGATGCTGCAACGCCAGCAGGACGGCTATAAACCGCCCTTCGATCTCATCGATTTCTCGGTGACGGTTGAACACCGCCAGGGACGAGGGATTTTCGCCGAAGCCACTGTCAAGGTGCGCGTAAATGGGGATATCCTGCATACGGCTGCGGAAGGGAACGGCCCAGTCAATGCGCTGGATGCCGCCCTGCGCAAGGCGCTGGTCACGCACTATCCCGAGGTCAACCAATTCAAGCTGGCTGACTATAAAGTGCGCATCCTGGACGGGAATAACGGCACTGCGGCGACTACACGCGTGCTGATCGATACACAAAACGGCACCAAGAGTTGGAGCACTGTTGGAGCCAGCACCAATATTATTGAGGCCAGCTGGCGAGCGCTAGCTGACTCGGTTGAATATGGCTTGATGGTGATGGAGTAGGTTGGGGCGTTTATGCAGGTGAAAATCG
>DATCYX010000231.1:0-4029 GCA_036526235.1 Anaerolineales bacterium
CCAGATACTATACCTGATCTGGATGGGATTGACCTGAGTAATGCCGACTTGAGCCAGTCCAACCTGAAAAGAGCTGACCTGCGCGGGAGCGACCTCAGTGGAGCCAACCTGAGCGAGGCAAATCTTTTCAAGGCCAACCTCTTCAAGGCCAAGCTCATTGGGGCAGACCTGAGCAAGGCGAACCTGTCCAAGGCTACCCTCCTGTGGGCTAACTTGTCGGGAGCGGACTTAAGTGGGGCTGATCTCAAAGAGGCGAACCTGGACGGGGCTGTTCTAGACACGGCAAACCTGAGTGGGGCAAATTTGAGTGGGGCGATCTACGACAGCCTCACCCGCTGGCCGGATGGCTTTGAGGTGGAAAATTCCGGGGCTATACTCTGCTGAGAGGACAATCATCATGCTTCAACGGGTGTGCCTGCGATGTCAGCAGGGGTAGGTGACTTGATTTTATAATGGTAGACCCTGCGGTGTGCTTTCTGATTCTTAATTGAATTATCGACCCAATGTACCAGGAGTGTTGCAATTGGCAGAACATGAACATCTAATACAGTGGCAAGAGGGCTTTGAAGCCTGGAATAAGTGGCGAGCTGAAAATCAAGATACCCGTCCAAACCTGCTTGGAGCGGACCTGAGCTGGGCAAGCCTGTTGTGGGCTGATCTAAACGATACCGATATGCGCCGGGTGAACTTGAATGGGGCTAACTTGAGCGGAGCGCGCTTGATCGGTGCTGACCTGAGGTTTGCCAACCTGACCATGACCGATCTGCGCGGTGCCAATATGGGTGGGTCTAACTTGAGCGGCGCCAACTTGACCGGGGCCAACCTGACCGGGGTAAACCTGCACGGCGCTGACCTGAGCGAGACCAGACTGACCGGGGCGCGCTACAACAGCGCCACCCGCTGGCCCATTGGCTTTGATGTGAATGCTTCAGGGGCTATACTGGGCTGACCAGTGGTTGATGGCTCTCTCTTTTTCGATCAGTCCTTGCAGGGGAACGAGACGAGAGGGAAGAGGGGATGGCGTTAGACATTGAATCAGCAAGCCGATCCTGTAACAAATTGGGAAATTGGGCCAAAATGAGTGTGTGAGAGCCTCTAATCTCCCTGGAGCCATGGTGATGCTCAATAAAAGCGGATACAAATTGATAAAGCTCATTCCATGTTGAATTCAATCACGCCCCATGTGTATTGGTTACCACCTGATGCCGCAACAGATCGCCCAATCCTGGGTGCCATTGTGGGCGAGCAACGCACATTGATTGTTGATGCAGGGAATTCTCCAGCGCACGCCAACCTGTTATTGGGTGAATTGTCGAAGCTCCATATTGCATTTCCCGATTACCTAGTGCTCACTCACTGGCATTGGGATCATGTATTTGGATCATCAGCATTCAAATTACCCACCTTCGCTTCAAAAGAAACCAGGCGTATTGTCGCCGAAATGGCACGTTTAGACTGGAGTGATGCGGCGCTGGATAGACGCGTCGAAGACGGGCTCGAGATATCATTTTGCCGGGATATGATCAAGGCTGAGATGCCCGACCGGAGCAATCTCACCATTACGCCTCCCGATATAGCCTTTGATTCTCCCATCCAGCTTGATCTTGGAGTCCTCACTTGCTACATAGTTCCCGTGGGAGGCGATCACTCATCAGATGCCAGTATCATCTATGTGGAAGAAGACAAAATCATGTTTCTGGGTGATTGTTTATACACCGATATTTACAGCGGTCCGCCCAGATTCACTACGCGTAAACTATTTCCGCTCCTCGACCGCCTGCTAAGTTTTGACACGGATTACTATCTCGCAGCGCATGAGTCTAACCCTATGTCCAGAACGGATATGGTCGAATATGCGCATCTACTCAAGACCATTGGTTGTGTAGTAGAAAAAATTGGACCAGATCGTCAGTCAGTTCTTGCCGCTTTGCAGACGACATTCAGTCAGAAATTAAATGACGAGCATGTTGAAATCGCCGATGCCTTCTTGGCGGGCTTGAGCAAATCCACGCCCCCAGCAGAGTGAGGATGGCTGAAGCGCACAACGGGGGATACTTATACGCTCGCGTTTCGGCAGCAATAGAGGATGATCATTACATGAAATCTTGGCACGACTTCTCTATCGAGGAGCCAGAATTGGCTCAAATTGGCCAGGCTCTTCTTTTTCGTTCTCGCATTGGGCTTGCTTTTTTGGCAACTCTCCGCAAGGATGGCGCCCCTCGATTGCACCCTGTCAGCCTGATCATCTCCAACGGTCATCTATACGTGCTCATCCCTGCAAGCTCTCCGAAGTGCGCCGACCTAGTGCGCGATGGCAGATATGCAATGCAGGCGTTTCCTTCGCAGGGTGAGGAAAATGAGGAATTTTACCTCGCCGGTCGCGCTGAGCGAATTCAAGCTACGATGGACCGCCAGGCAGTTATCAAACATACGAACATTCTGGCAGGAGAAGATGAAGTGATGTTTGAGATTCTGCTTGACCGCGCCATGTATACCAAGCTTGTCGATTATGGCACCCCTGACGAACGACCTGTTCACAGGAAGTGGCGGGCAACAAGTTCATAACCTTGTTGGTCACATGAGATCTAGACTAGCTAATCTATAAATTGGAGTAACTGACAGGTCATGCCTGGAGATTACTCCGCCAGTGCCTTTGCCAAACCGGTAAAGCCAGCTATGGCGCGCATCAGCTCGTCAACTTCGACGTACTCGTCGACGATGTGTGCCAGGCTGATATCGGATGGACCAAAGACCAAACTGGGGATGCCCGCCTGACCAGCGGTGAAACTGGCATTTGTACAGTATGGCACCGCCATGCTTTTCGCAGTTAAACCGTTCATCTCCAATCCCCGGCGGGCTTTCGCTAGCCAAGGGGAATCTTCTGGCAGCGTCCAAGCCGGATAGAAATGCTCGCCTTCCAGCACATGACCAGTGTAGGTTTCCAGGCGGACGGGCTGGAAGCCGATGCTCCAACGTTGGTGGTTCGCCATTGCTTCGTGCAGGCTATCCATCAGGCTTTGGCGGGTGTCTCCAGGCAAAAGGCGCCGGTCGTAACGCAGGCGGCAGCCATCGGGGACGATGCAGTTGCCGGGAAATGGGCTGGACACGATTTCGATCAATTCCATTACAGCCCTACCCAGCAAGGGATCTTCCGCTAATGGTAGGCGGCGTAAATCCTGGATGATCTCCGCAGCACGGTAAATGGCGTTGTCACCCATATCGGGTTGGGAGGTGTGAGCCGGTGTGCCAGCCACCTGTATCCAGAATTCGGTGCGCCCCTTTTGGGCCACACCGAGCTGGCAACCGGTTGGCTCGCAGATTACGGCAAAGTCGGGCTGTGTGCGGGCTACAATTGGCTGCAGCGCGGCACCTTCCATGTGTTCTTCGCCGATGCTGGCAGAAATAAATAGCGCGCCTTTTAAGTCACGACGCGGCAAATTACCTAAGCCCAACAGAAGAGCTGCTAAGCCTCCTTTGATGTCTGTCGCACCGCGCCCCCAGATACGTCCATCTCGCATCTCGCCCCCAAATGGATCGCATGTCCAGGCTTCAGGCTGGGTAGGGGGAACCACATCCAGATGGGCGTCGAACAGTAGGCGTGGACCTGGCTGATCTCCGTAGCGCGCCGCCACCACATTGCCCAACTCGTCTACCCAAACTTCGTCGAAATCTAGGGATTGTATGAACTGGCGCACCAGCATGGCCGCGCTTTGCTCCTGACCTGAAAGACTGGGATGGCGTACCAGCTCGCGGGTAAGACCTACTACTTCATCTTGTAAAGAGTGAACTTTCAATCCAGCACCTCCGTTGATCTTGATATTTGCCCAGGGTTCCAAGCCATTAAATATTGACATATCATTGCCGATTCATGATGACCGATCCGATCATCTTTTCAGGCGGACCTAGCATCAGGGCAATTGCATATTTCCTGAGGGGCATGCGCAATCCCGCAAAAAGAGTGTTTGGGGTGTTTTGGTGGGGGCATACCCTCACCAAAACACCCTATTTTCTCTCCTCAGTAGTGGGGAA
>DATCYX010000232.1:0-2086 GCA_036526235.1 Anaerolineales bacterium
AGGCAGAAGACCTCCTCGGCGCCCATGCGCAGCGCAGTGCGCAGGCAATCCGAGGCCGTGTCACCACCGCCGATCACCGCCACTTTGCGGCCAATCGTGGGGCGTGAATTCAGTTCCGGCGGCAGCAGATCCAGGTCCACATTGCCACGGATCAGAAACTCGGTGGCTTTGTAAACGCCGGGCAAATCTTCGCCGGGCACCTCCATAGGAGCATCGATGCCGGTGCCTACCCCGACAAAGGCAGCATCGTAGCCTTCTGCGAACAAATCATCAATTTTCTTATCTTTTCCGATATATGTGTTGCCCACAAATTCGACGCCTGCTCTTTCCAGGTCTTGCCAGCGAGCGAAAACCACGTCTTTGGGCAGCTTGAAGTTCGGAATGCCGTACAGCAATAAACCACCCGGGGCGGGCTTCGCTTCAAAGATGGTGACTTCGTGGCCTTTTTGTACCAGTTGCTCTGCACAGGCCATGCCAGCCGGTCCAGCACCGACAATCGCAATACGCTTACCGGTGGGCTCGCCCTGTGGAATGGTGACGCCAGCCACCTTGCGCTCATAATCGGTCACAAAGGCCTCCAACGGGCCCGTGAGCACCTGTTCGTGCCGTTTGCTCCGCACGCACGAACCCTGGCAGAGCTGCTCGTGCGGGCAAACTCGCCCGCATATTTCGGGCATGGAACTGGTCTGGCGATATAGCTGGGCGGCCTCTAAAAACTTCCCCTGTTCAATCAGCCACATCGCCGAAGGGATATCGTTGTGAACCGGACAGGCTTCCACGCAGGCTGCCGGGTCGGGGCAATGGACGCAGCGAGAGGCCTCCAACATGGCCCTCTCGGCATCCATGGCAATGACAACATCGTTAAAATCACAAATCCGCTCCTGGGGACTGCGTAGGTCTACATCCAGAAACGGGATACGAGCGCGTGTTTTTCGATCAAGTGCTAAAAAATCGCTCGGGATTGCCTGCATGATGATGTCCTCCTTGCGTTCGATCTCTTTCGATGCTAAAGATACAGAAGTTACGCAGTTGGAGAGGTAATGAGGGGTTGGGCAGGCTACACCTGCCAATCCCCCTTTTCCTTCAATTGCGTAAGTACTAAGATAATAACGACACAATAGGTTTAATTTCAGTCTCAGATGTCACTTCTTTTGATGACGGTTGTCACTTACCCAATATACTGGGATTTACAGGGATCATGACGCTTATCACCCGCTTGGATGGTGCACCGCCCAAGATGGAGGGTGAGAAATATTTAATATTCTTCTTCTTGACCCGCCAACAAGTTATAATTTAGCGGCCGCCCTACCTTATGTCGATCCATTATATGCTAGGTCGCGTACCCTTCTTTCTCGATAAAGCAAGGTCTTGAGGTGAGGGCGGAAAAGGAGATTGGCTTTAGATAGCACTTCAATGAGAAAAGCGTTTATTATTCTCGTCATTTTTTCCGTATTGGTGTTTGCTGGACTCGCCATCTCCCGTGCATCCAGTCTGCGCGCCCTGGCCAGCCGGACAGACTATGAGACCCTGCCAGTCCGCCGGGGTGATCTACAGATAACGGTAACAGCCGCAGGGGTATTGCGCGCTGACCAGTCAGCCGTTTTAAGATGGCAGACTTCGGGTTCGATTGAAAGCGTAAACGTCAAAAAAGGTGATCCGGTTTCCATGGGTCAGATCCTGGCGAGTTTGGAGCAGACCTCCCTGCCTCGCCAGCTGATCCTGGCCCGGGTGGATTTCATCGAAGCGCAGCGCAAGCTGGATGATCTTTTGTATTCTCAAACCCAGCCCGCGCAGGCACAGAAGGCGGTAGAGGATGCTGAGCGAGCGTTGGAAGATGCTCTCGAATCCAATCTCGTCCAGTCAAATGCTATGGCTGCCTTCGTCCAGGCGCAGAAAGCCGTCGATACAGCCCAACGAAACCTGGATATATTGCTAACTCCCCCCTCGCAAGACGGTATCGATGCTGCCCGCGCCACGCTGCTCCAGTGGGAGCACAGCCTGGAACTTATCCGCCTGGATATCGAGCGGGTACAGCGCAAGTTGCAGAAGGATGAGGATGCCTATTCACCCGGGGAAAGCCACGATT
>DATCYX010000233.1:0-2796 GCA_036526235.1 Anaerolineales bacterium
GTATGGCGAAACCGATGTGGATAAATATTCGATACGCCTGCCCGATCGCCAATACGCACCAACAACTTACCAAGATTATCTCGCGTAAATGACAATTCATTATCATATTTATTTTGGACCACAAACAATGGGCTTGTTGGCTGGATTTGTGCAAGGCGAGGACGTAATGCTTTGTTGATGGCATCTGAAGTCGCCTTACCAATCGATACGAGACGTTCTTTGGGTTCTTTACCTGGACCTTTTCCGCGGAGCTTCATTGTCCTATTGGCAAGACTCAGATCATGGAATTTGATGCCGCACAATTCGCTTGCTCTAGCACCAGTATCCAAAAGAGTGAACAAAATGGCACGGTCTCGATCAAATGTTACCCGATTCGTCTTGGTCTCTTCCCGAGTCTTCCAATTACGAGAGGTCTCACAGGCGCGAACAAGTTTTGCCCAATCTTCGTGGGAGATGGGATTTATGACTGGCGCAGACGGTTTAGTAACTTTGATCTCTCGAACAATGTTGGTTTTTACCAACTTTTCGTCCAGCGCCCAGTGCCAAAGCGAGGAGAGTCCAATATGGATATTGAAAATTGATTTTTGTGACAGTTTAAATTTCCCTCTTGGTGCAACGCCATCCGGCTCACTCTCATAGTCCTGCTGTAACCAGGCGAAAAACTTTACCAGATCTGATCTTGTTATAGCATCGATCATTGGATCTGAACTAAAAAACAAGGCAAGTTTTTGGAAAGTATTTCGATAGTCGTTGATTGTATGGACTGATCTGCCTTCGGCTTGCTTATTTAAAAGCATCCCCTCACACTCTCGGTTCGCTCATGTTTTGACCTGATATTAGAATTAGGGTAAGCTCGGAGCATGACTAAAGAGCTGAAAGTGCGGACGGAGCCCGTCGATGACATCCCGGTATTGGTAGCTTCGGCGGAGCGCATGGGAGTAGTGGATCTGGTAGACGAGCATTTTGCCGTGGACAGCAAATGGCAGGGGCTGAGTTTGGGGGAGATGATGTCCGGCTGGCTGAGCTACATCCTGTCGGAATCGGATCACCGGCTCAATCAGGTGCAGGGCTGGGCGGAACAGCGGTTGGAGGTACTGGCGGGCAGCTTGGGGGCGGAGGTTCGGTCCCTGGATTTCGCGGATGATCGGCTGGCGCGGGGGTTGGAACTGCTGAGTGATGACGAAGCGTGGAAGACTTTTGAGGCGGCGCTTAACCGGCGGTGTATGCGGGTCTATCAGTTGAAGCCGGAGCGGGTACGAATTGATACGACCACAGGCAGCGGCTACTGGGAGATCACCGAGGACGGGCTCTTTCAGCTGGGGCACTCGAAAGATCACCGGCCCGACCTGCCTCAACTGAAAGTGGTGTTATCGACTCTGGATCCCTTAGGGATGCCCGTGGCCACCCAGGTAGTAGGGGGGAACCTGGCCGATGACCCGTTGTATATTCCAGCGATCGATGAAGTGCGCCGGGGGGTGGGAAAAGCCGGCTTGCTGTACATTGGCGATTGCAAGATGATGTCTCTCGAAACCCGAGCTCATGTCCAGGCCGGTGGCGACGATTACCTGGGTCCGTTTTCCCAGGTTCAGATTCCGGAGGAGACGCTGGATGGTTATCTGAAGGGGGTATGGAGCGGGAAGCAGTCCCTGACTAGTGTCAAGCGGGAGGGGACGGATGGCGAGCAAGAAAAGATCGCGGAAGGGTTCGAGTTTTGGGAGAGTCTTTCCGCCATGGTGGGCGATCAGAAGATCCATTGGCAGGAACGGCGGCTGGTGATCCACTCGTTTGGACATGCCCGGGCGGCCGAAAGGGGCCTGACCCAGCGACTGGAGAAAGCCCAAGCCGCCCTGGAAGCTCTCACCGAGCGCAAGCAGGGCAAGGAAGTTTTTAGCGAGGCCGAAGCCCTGCGCCAGGCAGTCGACAAAATCCTCGAGCGCTACCAGGTCCAGGACCTATTGCATGTCCAGATCACCGAACACGTCCAAGTGCGGCAGGTCCGTCAGTACGGCGACCGTCCAGCCGAGACTCGGAAGAAGCTGCAGCTGACACTCAAAGTGCGCCGCCATGAAGCCGCCATTGAGAAAGTGGTCCGCCGTTTTGGATGGCGGGTCTATGGAACCAATTGCCCCAAGAGTCAGCTCTCCTTGCAGCAGGCTGTTTTGGCCTACCGTGAAGAATATCTCGTGGAGCGTTGCTTCGGCCGTTTGAAAGGCAAGCCCCTCAGCCTGACCCCCATGTACCTCGAAGATGACCGCCACGCTACCGGCCTCACGCGTCTCCTCACCATCGGCCTGCGGCTCTTGACCCTGCTCGAACATGTCGTTCGCACCAATCTGGCCGAGGCCAACGAAAAGCTGGCCGGCTTATATGCAGGCAATCCCACGCGCTCCACGGACCATCCCACCGCGGAAGCCGTGCTGCGCGCCTTCAAGAATATCTACCTGAACTTCGTCACCGTTGGTGGTCGAACCTACCAGGACATCACCGCCCTTTCGCCGTTGCAGCGAAAAATCCTCAAGCTGCTTGAACTGCCGCCCAGTACTTACACCCGCCTTGCCCCAGATTTTGAAAATTCGTCGTGATCATGAGCGAACCGAGAGCTATATTAGAGAAGAAAATATAATCCTAGAAATGCAAGGGTGTTGTAAATGCCATGAGCCACGATCCCAGGCGTTAGTCTTTTTTGCCAGAGAAAAAGACTCGTGTAAACAACAGCAATTATTCCCGCATTTAGTATTCCGCTTGATCCTTGGTATCCATGATCCAAAGCAAAGAATCCGATTGAGAAAATTGATG
>DATCYX010000234.1:0-2822 GCA_036526235.1 Anaerolineales bacterium
GCCTGAACAAACGCTGTACTCTTATGTCTATACGCATAATTCTCAGGACGACATCTACCTGATACCGGTCAAGTTGCAGGATTTTCGCCTGGAAACCGGCGCGCCCATTTGGGTTGATTTTAAATCCATCCCCTACAAGGACACCGAGCTTTTGGAGTGGTTCCGCCGCCTTCGCCTAGCTGAACAGTTTTACGACAATGCAGATTGCGACCTATTGGCGAAGCTAGCCCGAGAAGAGCATCTCACCCATGTCGTTTTGCCATTGAATCCCTCTGCGGCACAATGTCCTGCGATGGAACAAGTTTACCGGGATAATTACTATCTCTTGGCAAGCATACGCCCGGCAGATTAAAACTTGCGTTTTTTCTCGCGACAAGCCACGAATTTTATCCACCATCAGGAGCAATCCATGACCACATACCGACCAATCCCTCTTCCAAACTACAAAGAGTATCCTCCTGAGGAAATGATCCAGCGCGCGACCCTGTTTCGCGCCGAGATGCAGCGAAGGCGAAGTGTGCGCCAGTTCTCCAGCCGTCCCATCCCTCGCAAGGTGATCGCGGAGTGCTTATTGGCTGCTGGGACCGCTCCAAATGGTGCCAACCTCCAGCCTTGGCACTTTGTCGCGGTCAGCGATGCAGATATTAAGCGCCAGATCCGCCAAGGCGCTGAGAAAGAAGAGCACGAGTTCTACCACGGGCGCGCCCCAAAGCTCTGGTTAGACGCGCTCGCCCCATTGGGCGTGGACGAACACAAACCCTTCCTTGAGATCGCTCCGTATCTGATCGTCATATTCGCGCAGAGCTATGGGAGATTGCCTGACGGTCGCAAAATCAAAAATTATTATGTGACCGAGTCAGTCGGCATCGCCACTGGCATGCTGATCACCGCTCTACACCAGGCTGGACTGGTGACGCTGACCCACACACCCAGCCCGATGGGGTTCTTAAACCAGATTCTGGGGCGCCCATCGAATGAGCGTCCGTACCTGATCCTGGTGACGGGCTACCCAGCCGAAGACGCCCAGGTTCCAGATATCACCAAGAAACCGCTCCACGAAATTGCCACTTTTTTTGATTGACAATTTGGGCAGTAATTTCATGCAACCAAGTGCGACGTTTTTCGTAAACAGAATCAACAAAACTATTCAAGGAGTAACTGATATGTCTACCGAAAAACGTCTATACCGCTCAAGAGATAACCGGATGATCGGCGGTGTGTGTGCAGGGCTAGGAGAATACCTTGGCGTTGACCCCACCGTTGTACGCTTGCTGTTCGTATTGGCCACATTCTTCGGTTTTGGTTCTTTGCTGCTGGTCTACATAGCCATGCTGCTCATCGTACCGGAAGAGCCGATAGAAACCCCAGCCGTATAAATCAATCTCACTCAATGTCGATAAGCAAATTCAGAAGGCGACTGGCAGGCAAATGTGTGCCTGCCAGTCGTCGATTATTGTGCAGCTTTTATGCGCCGGTCGCGCAGTGCATAGGGCAAATAGAGCGCTAGGCACATCAAAATGGCGACCACCTCCAGGCTGAGGATGTACCAGGGCCAGGGACCTAGCATATCGATCAGGCTGGCTGTATCGGGCTTGCGGGCGATGAAAAGATAGTTGCTGCCAACCAGCCAATTAACTATGCCGACAGCCGCCATGTAGATATTACCCCAGATCGCCACACGCACCAGGGAGCTCCAATATGGGCGGTAGCCTTCCACCAGGGTCATGTAGATTGCGGCTGTGACGATAGCGCCGTGCGAAATGATCGTCTGGAAGAATCGAAAATGAGGAAAGCCATATATTCCTGCATCGGGCGTTAGCAATGCCTGGATCGCCCCGCCAATGCCCAAGAAATAAGCGAACTCGTATATGGAATAACTGCGCGTCAGCAGCATATAGGCGCTCACCCAGACCAGTACGCTGCACAGGTGCAATGGCAGCATCGTCTGGATCGTCCACTGACCGATGGAATAATTCCACAGGTGGAAGGCAAGCTCATTGATCACCAGGAGCGCGGCAAGCCCAAACCGAAATCTCTTCTTGCCAAGGTCTGTGAAACGTTTTCGACTGGCGACGATGACAAGATTGATGAGCAACACCAGGGCAAGTGCCACCAGGTGTGCGGAGCCGAACAGCTCAAACGCCCCTCCTGTATAGTCTTTGGCGAAGAATTGTGTCATGTCAATTATCCTGAATGGCTTCAAATGGAGGCTCGTATTGCCTTTCCGGGATGGTACCTAGCTGCTCAGGCCAGCGGCCGGTCAGAGCCAGGGCAATCTTTCCCACGTGGATGTGGGTGTTCTCAATAAACAAGCGGTAGCGTCTCTGCGAGCCAGCCGCAGCGGTGCCAGCCACGTAGAGACCGGGAATATTGGTCTCCATCGTATCAGGATTGTATGCAGGAGTGCGAGCCTCTCCCTCCAGCTTAACTCCCGCCATCTCAAACAAGCTGGAGTCCTGCACAAAACCGGTATTTAAGAGCACAAAATCTGCCGGGACATTGACATGCTCACCCGTCGGTTCAAGGTCTTGGACTTTCTCCAGGGTTACGTGCTCCGCTGTGATTTCCACTGGCACAGTTTGGGGGAAGAACTTGATGGTGCCCAGCTCGATCTGGATTTTTATGTCCGGCAAGATCCAGTGTTTGACTACATGCCGGTCGAAATCCTCCCGGCGATAGCTTATGCTGACCTGGCTACCTGCTCGCCAGCAGCGTAGGGCTGTCTCCGCAGCCGAGTTGCGCCCTCCGACAATAAGCAAACGCTTGCGAAAATATTTATGAGGGTCATCAAAGTAATGGGAGACATGAGGCAGGTCTTCACC
>DATCYX010000235.1:0-16623 GCA_036526235.1 Anaerolineales bacterium
CAAAAGCCAGGAAAAGCCAGATCTGGATATTGGCGGGAATGCCACCCCTGGCGATCAGCTCAGGCACGGAGAAGCTGCCGCCCTGAATGCCCAGCCACAGGATAGCGAGCAACATCAGGATGGAGCCTGCCATGGTATAGAGGAAGAACTTGACTGCCGCGTACATGCGCCGCGGACCGCCCCATACCCCGATCAAGAAGTACATGGGCACCAGGGTGAACTCCCAGAAAACATAAAACAGGAACAGGTCCTGGGCCAGGAATACGCCCACCATGCCCACCTCGAGCAGCAGGAAGAAGACCATGAAGTCTTTGACTCGCTCCTCGACCGCCGTCCATGTGGACAGGATCGAGATCGGCGTGAGGAAGGTGGTGAGCAACACCAACAGGATGCTCAGGCCGTCCACGCCCATGTGGAAGGCGATGTTCCAGCCAGCTACTTGAATCCAGGGCAGATTAATGACCATCTGCAACCCGGGATTGCCGGAATTGAACTGCGCCAGCATGGCGATGGAAATGCCAAAGGTGATCGTTGATGAGACCAGCGCCACCCAGCGGGCAGCGTTTTTCTGCTCTGCCTTGAGGAATAGGATCACCACGGCACCCAGAAGGGGGAAGAATGTGACCAGGGTCAGGGGATGTAGTAAATAGTTCATAAGTTGTCCTCGCCCAAATAAGTATCCCTTATCTCCTATCCGCTTCCCCAGGTAACGAGGGGGAGAGGATAAGGGATAGTGGGGTAAAAATCACCGCAAGATTAGATAACCAAGGATCAAAATTGCTCCAATAAATACGGACAGTGCATAATTGCGCACGTAGCCAGTCTGGGTGCGGCGCATCTGCGCAGCCAGGTTTTGAGTAGCCGTCGCCAGACCGTTGGCAAAGGCGTCGATGCCGCCCAGGTCGATACGCACCGAGAGCAGGCGGCTCAAGCCGTTATACCCGCCCGTGATGACGACGTCATGGAACCAGTCGTGCCAGAAGCGCCAGTCGATCACATCAGCCAGGAAGCGCGACAGGGATATGTAGGGGTTGAGGATGATCGCCCAGTAGAGCTCGTCAACCCACCATTTGTTCTCCATGCCGGTGAAGATCGGGCCGATCAGCGCCCGCAGGGGGTCATCTGGTCGCTTGCCTGCGGGCAGGGCCTGCAGCTCCCGCGTGCGGCGATCATACAGCCACCAGGAGAGGGCAATAGCTGCCAACGCCAGCAGGGTAGAGATCAGAGCCACCGTGAGGTTAAAACCGCCTGCGGCGGCTGCCTCGGCGGTGTGTGCCTCACCTCCCGCTTCAGCCAGGTGGATGGTGTGCTCCAGCCAATTCCCGAAGGTGTGCACGGCGGGCAGGTTGAGCGCTCCACCCAGTACGGAAAGGACTGCCAGGATGATCAAGGGGATGGTCATCAGCGGGGGGCTCTCCTCAGCGTGCTCGGCGGCGGGGGAGCGTGGTTCGCCAAAGAAGACCATTAAGATCTGCCGCCCCATATAGAAAGCGGTGAAGAAGGCGGCGATGGTGAGCAGCCAGTACACGCCGCTATTGAGGTGGTTGGCTTCCGCCAGGATCTCGTCCTTGGACCAGAAACCTGCCAGGGGCACAATGCCTGCCAGGGCCAGCGCGCCGATCAGGTACACCCAGTAGGTGGTCTTCATGCGACTGCGCAGGCCACCCATATTGCGCATGTCTTGCGGATCGAAGTCGTGACCGTGACCCTTTAGCTGCTTCTTCAGCCGTGGGTCGTGCTCCACGTGATGGTGACCGCGCTCGATGCCCTGGATGACCGAACCGGACGAGAGAAATAGCAGCGCCTTGAAGAAGGCATGTGTGACCAGGTGGAACATGCCCGCCACGAACGCGCCCATGCCCACAGCGGCGACCATGAAGCCCAGCTGGCTGATCGTCGAGTATGCCAGCACGCGCTTGATGTCAAACTGCCCCACGGCGATCGTGGCGGCGAACAAAGCAGTCGCCGCGCCCACCCAGGCGACGACATTCTGGGCGTCGGGCACCAAGACGTACAGCGGATGTGAGCGAGCCACCAGGTACACGCCAGCAGTTACCATCGTGGCGGCGTGGATCAAGGCAGAGACCGGCGTGGGACCTGCCATCGCGTCTGGCAACCACACATAGAGGGGTAATTGCGCCGATTTCCCCGCCACGCCTAGCAGCATGAACAGGGTGATGGCAGTGATGACCCAGGGAGTGGCTTCGGCTACCGCCTCCGCTTTGGCAAAAACCGCTTCAAAATCGAAGGTGCGGAAGGTGGCGAACATGATAAAGGCAGCGATCAGGAAGCCAAAATCGCCCACCCGGTTGGTGACGAAGGCTTTTTTACCAGCGATGGCATTGCCGATGCCGTCCTTGCCTTTTTCGTACCAGAAGCCGATCAAAAGGTACGAGCACAGTCCCACACCCTCCCAGCCGACAAACAACATCAGGTAGTTGTCCCCGCTCACTAGCACCATCATGGCTGCAATGAACAGGTTGAAATAGACGAAAAAGCGGCGGAAACGCCCCGGATCGCCGTTGTGGCGTACATCTTCGTGCATGTAACCTACAGCGTAAATGTGGATCAGCGTGCCCACCCCAGACACTACCAGCATCATGGTGACCGAGAGAGTGTCCACGCGGAATGCCCATTGCAGGTCCAATTCACCAATGGTGATCCATTCTGCCAGCGGGACGACCATCCCCTCGGGGTGACCGGAGAGGGAGATCGCCAGCATCACTGAGACAACAAAGGCCAGCCCTGAAGCCAGACAGGCTACCGCGCCGATAGCCTTCTCGCCCAGGCGACCGCCAAAGGCCATATTGATGATTAACCCGATGACTGGAAAGAAGACGATCCACGGGACCAGATAGAAAAATTGAGGCGCATTTGCGGTTGCTTCGCTGAGTAACATTTCGTCACCCTTTCATCGTATTCATCTGGTCTACATCGATGCTCTGCTTGCTGTGGAAGATGGCCACAATCAGCGCCAGACCGACTGCTACCTCGGCAGCAGCCACGGTCATGACGAAGAAAACGAATATCTGGCCGCTCATCGATTCATATGCACGGGCGAATGCCACGAAAGCCAGGTTGGCCGCGTTCAACATCAGTTCCACCGACATGAAGATGACGATGGAATTGCGCCGGATCAGCACGCCCAGCGCGCCGATGGTGAACAATACGGCAGACAGGCCAATGTAGTAAGCGACAGGGAGCATTCAATCCTCCGGAATTTCACGTTCTTGGTTTGGTTAATACAATGGCACCGATCATGGCAACCAACAGCAGGACCGAGGTCACCTCAAAGGGCAACAGGTATTGATTGAACAGGATTTCACCGACACTGTTTGGCGTGCCGAATGAGGCCGAAGTGGTTAGCTTGGCGGGCAGCAGGCTGCGCTGGGTATAGATGATATAAATGGCCTCTGCCAGCAAGATCGCCCCCAAGGAGATGGTGACAGGTCGTAACCACCTGACGGCTGGCGTGCGCCCGGACTGCTCTGCGCCCAGGAGCATGATGACAAACAAGAAGAGCACCATGATCGCGCCAGCATAGACCGTCACCTGGGTCAGGGCGATGAATGGCGCGTTTAGCAGCAGATAAAATACCGCCACGGTGCCAAAATTGAGGATTAAAAACAGGGCCGCATAGACTGCATTGCGGCTGAAGAGCATACCCAATGCCGAAACGACGGCCACCAATGCCAGGATGAGAAAAAGGATCAATTCATTAGTCATCATGTCCACCTCGGTTTCTGATTGCAGATTGCTGATTGTCGCCCAGGCTAATGATATGGATAAATCAGCAATTCTCAATCATCAACCTACAAATATCAATCCATCGGATCTTTCATGACCGGGACCGAACGTGTAAACATGCCCGGCTCGACCTTCTGCGGAGTGGGTTTGCCGCCCTCCTGGAGCGGCACCAGCAGCATCTCTTTAGCATATATCGATTCCCGCCGGTTGGTGAAGGAGAGCTCATATTGGTCGCCCAGAACGATCGCCTCGGTGGGGCAGGCATCCTCGCAATAGCCGCAGAATATACAGCGCAGGTAATTAATCTCATAGGTGCTGGCATAGCGTTCTCCGGGAGAGAAGCGCTCCTCGTCAGAATTCTCGGATGATTCTACGAAGATGGCATCCGCCGGGCAAGCTGCTGCGCAAAGCGAGCAGCCAATGCACTTTTCCAGACCGTTCTCGTAGCGGTGCAGTTGGTGACGCCCTTTGAAGCGCTTGCGCACCGGGCGTTTCACCTCCGGATACTGGATGGTCACCGGCTTTTCAAACATGGATCGAAACGTAGTCGAGAGACCACGCATAATTTCAGAAAACATCTACCTACCTCCTACCTATAGCTTGCCGCGAAAAGTACAACACAATCGCCGCGCTTACAATCGTCAACACAGGAATCAACCATAAAACTTCTAACACAATTGCCACCGCCGTGATGAAAACGTTGATCAGCGCCAGCGGGAAGAGGATCTTCCAGCCAAAAGCCATCAACCGGTCATAGCGAATACGGGGCAAAGTAGCACGCACCCAGATCATACCGAAAAGTAAGAGGATGACCTTAATAAACAGATACAACGGGCCCAACCACGGGATCTGGTCAACAAAAGGCCCGCGATAGCCGCCAAAGAACAGGGCCGCGGCGATGGCGCTAACTGCGATCATCTTAATGTACTCAGCCATGAAGAACAGGGCGAACTTCATACCTGAGTATTCGGTGTGATACCCGGCGGTCAGTTCTTGCTCCGCCTCAGGCATATCGAAGGGGGCGCGGTTGGTCTCCGCCAGGGTTGCGATCCAAAAGACCAGCGCACCCACCGGCTGCCAGATGATGAACCAGCCCAATTCCTTCTGGACTTCAATGATCTTTGCCACGTCCATCGTGCCTGCCAGCAGCAGCGGGCCGACAAATGACAAGCCCAATGTAAGCTCATAGCTGATCATCTGCGCTGAGGAACGGATGCCGCCCAGCATGGCGTACTTATTGTTTGAAGACCAGCCCGCCAGGACAATGCCATAAACCGAGATGGAGGCAATAGCGGTGAGGTACAGCACGCCAACGTTGATATTGGCGATGGTCAGGGAGATCTCCCTGCCAAACAAGGTGACTTTATCGCCCCAGGGAACTACACCCAAGATGATCAGCGCCGGCACCACCGTAATCACAGGGGCCAAGACAAACATCAGCCTATCTGCCTTAGATGGGATGAGCTCTTCTTTAAATATCAGCTTGAGCCCATCGGCTAACGGTTGAAACCAGCCTCCCGGTCCTGCTCGATTTGGTCCGATGCGCACCTGAATCTTCGCCAGGGCTTTGCGCTCATAAAAGGTGAGGTAGGCAAAGCCGGTCACCAACGCCAGGAGCAAGATGGCCGATTTTACAATCCATTCCAGCAATAGAGCAATGTCCATAGGCAGTACCTCGTGAAACGTATAACGTAAAGGTTATGTGTACCTAATTTCTGCGATACCAGAAACCCAGTCATGAATCAAGCCGTGACTTTTTCTACAGCCCGCAGCGCTGCCGCGATGGGCCCAGAGATGGGAACACCCATGCTGCGCGGCACCAGCACAACACCGGTTGGTAGCTTCTCATCCAGGCGGAGCAAGACGAAGGTCGAACTACCATTTAAGCTCATTTCTGCCATATCGCTCTGGTCGAGCTTCAAGCGAGCGGCTTCTGAAGGGTGCATAGCCACGTATGTCTGGGGGATGCGTTGGTGGAGCAACTTGGACGGCATCACCGTCTTCCCGTGATCGTACAGGCGCGTCACCGGTACCGCCAGCAAGCTATTCTCCGGCACGCTGACATTGGAAAGCTGCGGCCAGCTTATAGGCACAGTCTCGCCGCGCTGCGCGGCTGGGATGAGCTGTACGCCCAATCCCTGGCCGTTTTCGTAGCCGGTGCCACCATAATACAAATCCTGACGCCCGATAATGGGCCACTGCTCTGTCACTTCGGCCAGCTTCTGATACGAGATACCCGCATAATCCGGCAAGCTAGCCGCGATATTCTGCATCACTTTGGAGACGGCGCGAGCTTCCAGATCCTGGTCCAGCAGCTTGGCGATTTGGGCTGTCACGCTGAAATCGGCTTTGCTATCAGGTCGCTGTGGCACGGCCGGGTAATATCGCTGCACGCGCCGTTCGCCAGATGTGAAAGTGCCCTCGCGCTCGGTGTAGGCTTGCACTGGCAGGACGACGTCAGCCAGCTTGGCGGTAGCAGTGAGAAACAGCTCCTGCACCACCATAAAATCACCCGTCTCAGCTTGTGCAGGATCGTCACCAGCCGGGTCAGCGGCGATCACATAGAGCGCCTTGGCTGCTCGCATGGCGTCTTTTAGACCAGGCAGCGGGCGAAATCCGATATCCCAAGCGCCCTGGTCATTAGCACGCTGCCAGACGCCGATCAGGCCATTGTTTTGCTTCCCGACGTGTCCGGTTGTGATTAATAAATTGGCACAGGCTTGAGACAGCGCCTGTGAGGTCTCCAGCCCGGTGCCTTCGCCGCCAAACAGGATCACGGCGTTCTCTGCTTCGGCAAATGCCTTGGCGGCGGCCTGCAATTCAGGGCTGCGCAAGAGATTTTGTACCGCTTCGGGAAGGTTGGGACGTTTGGCAGATAGGGCATTCACCATGGCTAGCACCGTAGCTGCTTCCGATCCATAGGGGTAGCGAATGGTGTGCTTGGCATAGCGCTCCAGCTTGGTGGGGCGCGGGTTGGCTACAATCAATTGCGCGCCGCGTTCGGCGGCTTGCTTGACGCGCAACCACCAGATAGGCGCCTCTTCCAGCAGATCACTGGCGACCACAAAGATGGCTGTTTCCGGTCCCATATCGGAGAAATTTGTCCCCTGACCAACACCTACCTGGGCAACCAGGTCGCCACCTGCCTGATCGGTGTATAGAGCGGTCTTGCCGCCTAATTTTGTGGTTAACTCATGCAGGTTGAAGAGGTCTTCATTCGAAAGACGGCCGCTGGCCAGGGTCAGCAACCCCTCACCAGCTTGGCGGAAGTGGTCTGCAACCACTTTGAGCGCTTCTTCCCATGAAGTAGGAACCAGCTCGCCGCCCTTGCGTACGAGTGGTTGCGTCAAGCGCTCTGCGCTCTCCGTGAAGTGGTAGGCAAATCGTCCCTTGTCGCAAATCCAGATTTCATTGACCTCTTCATTCTGGCGGGGCATGACACGCTTAATCACCCAATCCCCACCGGCTTTGGCCTCTCGACGTATGTTGAAGGTCAGGTTGCAACCCACCGGACACTGCGAGCAGACCGAGGCGGAGGCGTTCAGCTCCCAGGGGCGTGCCCCAAAGCGGAAATCGGCGGTGGTCAAGGCACCTACTGGGCAGATATCGGAGGTATTGCCGGAAAAATAGGAGTCGAATCCGGGTTCGGAATATGTGACGATCTCCAGCGAGCGACCACGCTGGTAAAAACCAATCACCGGATCGTCCGCAATCTCGTCCTGGAAGCGGACGCAGCGTCCGCACTGGATACAGCGCTCACGGTCCAAGAAGATTAACTCACCCAATGGCACGCGTTTAGCCAGATGCTTCTTCTCGTCATACCGATAGCGGCTCTCGCCTGGGCCGAAACCCATGGTCAGGTTCTGTAGCGGGCACTCGCCGCCCTTATCGCAGATGGGGCAATCGAGAGGGTGGGAGGTGAGCAGGAACTCAAGGATGTCCTCGCGGCCGGCCTTGACTTTATCAGACATACCAACAACGACCATCCCTTCCGAGACAGGTGTCGTGCAGGCGGTCTCCAGCTTAGGACCAAACTGGATCTTTGGCGAGCCATCGGCTTCTAAAACCGGTTGTCCTGTGGCGCGGTCAATCACTGGGCGGCCGATATCCACCAGACACATACGGCACATTCCCACAGGCTCCATCTTGGGATGGTAACAAAATACCGGGATGTCAATGCCGATCTTTTTAGCGGCGTTCACTAGCAGTGTGCCAGCAGGCACGGAGACTTGCAACCCATCAATTGTCAGTGTTACCAGTTTGCTCATTAAAGATACTCCAATGAAAGCGGATCGCAATCGGAGGCCAGCCCATTTGCCCTCGATGTGAAGCAATTATGGCGTTTGGGCTGATTCCTCACTCTGGACAACGGATTGCTGACCACCTGTCTGCAAATCAAAATCATCCTTGAAGCGGTCAATCCCCGAAAGAACCGCTTCAATTGAAAACTCACCCAGGGCACATAAGCATTTCCCCTTGATCTGGCTGGCGACATCGTGGAGCAACTCTACGTCGTTTTGGGTGGCTTTGCCATCCGCGATACGGTCTGTGAGGTGCATCATCCAATACGTGCCCTCTCGACAAGGGGTGCACTTACCACAGGATTCGTGCTTGAAGAAGTGGATTGTCTTATTAATAAGCCAGGGGATATTAACCGAATCATCGATGACGATAATTGAAGCTGAGCCAAGTTGCGCGCCAACGCTGGGCACGCTCTCGTAATCCATGGGCGTGTCCAGAGCCTGATCCGTCGCTACGATGAGCGAGGAAGAGGCGCCGGCCGGCATGATGGCCTTGATTTTGTTGCGGTTAGGGATTCCGCCGCCGTGCTCAAAGATCAACTCGCGGAAAGTAGTACCCAGAGGCAACTCATAATTGCCAGGACGGTTGACCTTGCCGGAGAGCGAAAAGATCTTCACGCCGGGACTTTTCTCGGTGCCGTAAGTGCGGTACCATTCTGCGCCGCGGTCTAGGATCAATGGCACATTTGCAAGCGTCTCCACATTGTTGACCACTGTGGGCTTACCATACAACCCGTAGGAGGGTGGAAAGGGAGGACGAAGGCGCGGTTGGCCAAGTTTGCCCTCCAGCGATTCGAGCAAGGCGGTCTCTTCTCCGCATATATATGCTCCAGCACCCAGGTGGGTATAGATACGCAGGTTGTAGCCTGTACCGAAAAGATTATCTCCAAGCAAACCAGCCAGCTCTAGCGCAGCGATATTTTGGTCAAGCTGGCTAGCAATTTGCCAGAACTCGCCGCGCAGGTAAACATAGGCCGCCTTCGCCTGTACGGCGTAAGCAGCGATCGCTACACCCTCCAAAAACTGGTAGGGGTTGCCTTCCATAATCTCGCGATCTTTGAAGGTACCCGGTTCTGATTCGTCGGCATTTGCGACCACATAATGTGGCCAGGATTTTTTATCAACAAAAGCCCACTTCAGCCCGGTGGGGAAACCTGCCCCGCCTCGGCCGCGAAGCCCTGAGGCTTTGACCACTTCGATGACCTCGTCAGGCTGCATCGAGGTGACGACCTTATGAAAGGCCTGGAAGCCGCCATGCTGGCGATAAACCTCCAACCGATTGATGGTGGGTAGCTCACGGTTGCGAAGAAGCAGGTATTTATTCATGCCCGCCCCTCCTCTTTACGCCAAGACTTGACCAAGTTCATGGCGCTTTCAACCGTCTGATTTTCATGATAGGTCAAGCCATCGCCAGACTGCACCTGGAACATGGGGGCTTTATCGCACCCAGCCAAGCACATAACCGCTTCTACTGTCACCAGCCCGTCGGGTGTGGTCTCTCCCACGCGGATGCCCAGGTTTTGGCAGAGATTCTCCAGAAATTCATCGGCGCCACGCAGGGCGCAGGGCAGGTCGGTGCAAACCTGGAGATGGTACTTACCTCCGACTTCGTCATAATAAAGTGTGTAAAAACCGACAATAGAAGCCACATCGGTTGAAGATATGCCCAATATTTCGGCGATCTCGCTCATCGATTGTTTGGTCACATAGCCCTGCTCGCGCTGTGCCAGGTAGAGCAACGGCATTACTGCTGAGCGCTTTTGATCCGAGGGGTATTTGGCTAGGATAGTGCGGATTTCTTCTGGATACTTCTCGGTCAGCATGTGCCCTCCTCTTATCACCGGTCGACGTCACCGAGTACCACGTCGAGGGTGCCGATTAAAGCCACCAGGTCGGCGACCAGATGCCCTTTTGACAGCAAGGGCAGAGATTGCAAATTTACAAAAGAAGGCGTGCGCCAGTAGACGCGATGGGGTTTGGGACCACCGTCGCCCTCCAGGTACACACCCAGCTCGCCGCGAGGCGACTCAACCGCGATATAGACGCCACCTTTAGGGGCGTTGAAGCCCTCGGTCCAGAGCTTGAAATGGTGGATGAGCGCTTCCATGCTGACGCCTAGCTCTGAACGTGGTGGCGGGACGAACTTTCGGTTGTTGCTGCGCACCGGGCCATAGGGAAGCTTATCTAGCGCCTGTTGCACAATGAGCAGCGATTGGCGCATTTCTTCGATACGCACCAGGTACCGCGCGTAGGTATCGCCATCGGTGCGGGTTGGAACGACAAAATCGTACTGTTCATATCCTGAATAGGGCTGGGCTTTGCGCAGGTCGTGCGCCACTCCTGAGGCGCGCAGGCTTGGGCCAGTTATACCCCAGCCAATAGCATCCTGGCGGGATAGTACACCGATCTTTTTAGTCCGCTCAATGAACAGGGGATTCTTGGTGAGGAGCGCCTCGTATTCATCAATGCGAGCGGGGAAAACACGCAAGATTTGGCGCACGGCCTCCTCAAACTCAACGGGGATATCCCGCCATAGGCCGCCCGGACGGAAGTAAGTAGACATCATGCGCTGACCACCGCACATCTCGAGGACGTCCAGGATCATCTCGCGCTCGCGGAAGCAGTAAAGAAAAACCGACATCGCCGCCAGGTCAAGGGCGTGCGTGCCTAACCAGACGAGATGGGAAGCAATGCGTTGCAGCTCGGTAAGGATGACCCGGATAGTCTGGGCGCGCAGGGGAACATCCAGATCCACCAGTTTTTCAATAGCCAAGCAGTAGACCAAGTTATTGCCCGTTGTGTTGAGATAATCCAAGCGGTCGGTCATTACCGCTGCTTTTTCATACGTCTTGGCTTCCATGTTTTTCTCAATGCCAGTGTGCAGGAAGCCAACATCTGGGATGCAGTTGACCACGATCTCACCGTCCAGCTCTAACAGCAAGCGTAGTACTCCGTGCGTGCTGGGATGCTGCGGCCCCATGTTGAGCAACACGGTTTCGCCTTCGATAGCCCGAGCTGAGACTAGGTGGCGTAGCTCATCGAGTGAGACTTCAGTTTTTTCCAACATGCCTATTCCTTCGCGTAGGGCTTTCGAGCGTCAATTTCATCGTAATTAAATGTGAACTGCACTTCTTCATAGCCTAAGGGATAGTCTTTGCGCAGGGGGTGCCCCTCCCATTCATAGGGCATGAGAATGCGGCGTAGATCGGAGTGACCTTCGAAGCGAATGCCAAACATATCCCAGATCTCGCGCTCATGCCAGTTAGCGTTTGGGTATACGCTTTCGAGGGTAGGCAAGCTGGGGGCGTTGCCATTCAATGGCACGCGCAGGCCGATACGCACATTATTCACCAGCGAGTAGAGTAGGTAAACCAAATGGAAGCGCGGCTCCAGCTCAGGCCAGTAATCCACTGCGGTTTCGGCAGTAAGCATCTCGAAATTGAACTCGTCGCGCAACGCACGGCAGACTTCGACGATCTGGTCAGGAGAGACAAGCAGGCTGACATCGCCGCGGTACTCGCTGATATTAGCGCCAAAGCGCTCTTGTATCGCTTGAGTAGCAGATTGTAAGTGTTCGTCCATGATTAAGCCCAATCCTTGATTTTCTCGCCGCGCACCTTTTCGTGCAGGGTCATAATACCGTGAATCAGGGCCTCAGGGCGCGGCGGGCAGCCCGCCACGTAAACATCCACTGGCACCACTTCATCCACACCTTGTACAATGGCGTAATTATTGAAAACGCCACCACATGAGGCGCAATCACCCATTGAGACCACCCACTTGGGATCAGGCATCTGGTCATACAGGCGGCGTAAAACAGGCGCCATCTTGCGGCTGACGCGCCCCGCAACGATCATCAAATCCGATTGGCGCGGGCTAGCGCGCATCAGTTCCATGCCGAAGCGGCTCATGTCGTAATTGGAAGCCTGCGCTGACATCATTTCGATGGCGCAGCAAGCTAACCCAAAAAGCATCGGCCACATGGCGTTGGTGCGAGCCCAGTTGACAGCTTGCTCAAGTTTGATGGTCACCACGCCCATGTTGCCCAGTTTTTGCTCTATTCCCATTCCAGCGCTCCTTTCTTCCACGCATAAAAGTAACCTACCAGTAATATAAAGACGAAGACAAACATCTCAAGCAATCCGAATAGCTTCAACTGGCGCAGGACGATAGCCCAAGGCAGAAAAAAGATCACCTCAATATCGAACAGGATAAACAACACCGCCACCAGATAAAACCGAACTGGCATTCGGCGAGTGCCAGGTCCGATGGGTATCATTCCAGATTCATAGGGAAGGGACTTGCGTTCTGTGGGGCGTCTTGGGCCGAAGAGGTGGCCTAGTGCTATGACCAAGAAGGCTAAACCAGTAGCCAGAACGACTAAAATGGCGATGGGGAGGTATTGCGTCAGCATAGTTTGCCTCGAAAGTGAATTCGTCGATTGTTAATCTAATCTGGTCTAAGTTGTAAGTTTATCACAGGTGGTAAATTTCACAAATTAAAAATAGATAAATGACCAGTTTGCCAAAAACGCAACATGTCAGCCCAAATAATCGCGTAAATGGCGGCTACGCGTAGGATGGCGCAACTTCCGCAATGCCTTGGATTCAATCTGGCGAATGCGCTCGCGGGTGACATTGAAATATTGCCCTACTTCTTCCAGTGTATGGTCCTTGCCATCCATCAGGCCAAAACGCAACTCGAGCACCTGTCGCTCGCGCTCTGAGAGCACCGCCAGTGCATTCTTTACTGATTCGCGTAGCATCTCACGCGCCGCGGCATCCATTGGCTCTAGGGCCTCCTCATCTTCAATGAAGTCACCAAGCTGGCTGCTGTCTTCGCTGCCGACCGGGCTTTCCAGCGACATCGGTTCTTCAGCGGCCTGCAGGATGCGGTTCACCTTAGCCACCGCACGCGCCAGCCTGCGGCGAAGGTCGATTGGCAGGGGCGTGCCTTCGGCCTGGGCGCGGGCAATGTTCTGCTGGTCGGCTCCATCAAGATAGCCAGCTTCAACAGCCAGCTCCTCGTTGGTGGGTTCGCGGCCTAGTTGCTGGACTAATCGCCTCTGAACGCGAATCAGGCGGTTTATAGACTCAAAGATGTGTACAGGGATACGGATGGTGCGCGCCTGGTCAGCGATTGATCGGCTGATAGACTGGCGAATCCACCAGGTGGCATAGGTACTGAATTTATAGCCGCGTGTCGGATCAAACTTGGATACAGCCCGCAGCAATCCAATGTTCCCTTCCTGGATTAGATCCAGAAAAGAACTGCCCCGCCCAATGTAGCGTTTGGCCACGCTAACTACCAGGCGCAGATTGGCGCGAATGACAGCATGGTGGGCTTCGTTTGCGCGCATTTGGATATCTTCAAGTTCAGCCTTCAAGATATCATCTTCGGGTATACGCCGCAGTAGAGCGCTCTCCTTGGGTAAATTACCATGCTTCTTGAGATCTTGTTCTAAAAATTCAGCCAGCCCATCCGGGAGAGAATATAGGCAGAGATAGACGGTAAAGGCATTGCGTGCCACGCCGTCCCAAAGCGGGTCCGTGCCCCAAAGTCCGTTGTCCAGAAAACTTCGCAGGTATGAAGGTTCTTGGATATTCCATGATCGGCGGAGAGTCTGTGCTTCGGCGAGTACTAGCAGCAAATTCGGAGCTTCTTTCTTCAGCCGCTTGACATCTTCCTGTACGCGCTTCCAAGCGAAGTACAGTTCGTCGAAGAGAGCCCGATAAATATTTTTCGGTACAGAGGTGCCCCGGCGCGCCAGAGGGTGGCTGCGGCTGAGCGAATCAATACGCCGCACTGTCTCCAGGCGAGTAGATAGCCAAAATTCTTCGTCTGCATCCAGCAATTTGATCCCGCCGATCTCCTTGAGGTACAGGCGAACCGGATCATCGCTCAATTCCATGATCAATTTCGGATCATCCAGGATGTCCTGGGGCTCTTCTTTAACCAAACTTTCCAATTCTTCTGCCTCCAGGGTGAGAGCGGTATCGTCTGGCTCTTCAATTATTGAGTCTTCTTGGATCTCGGCGAGCAAATCACCCATCTTATCTAGCGAAAGAGGCGAAGTGATCTCCCCATTTTCTCGATCTTCATGATGAGGCTGGGTTCGATCTTCCGACGGTGGTTTAGGTGATTTAGAACTTTTTACCATTACAATTTACTCAGCGATTTACGATGACACGGTCAGAATACTTACCAAGCGCCTTATTCAATTGGTTCAAAATTCGGCTATTCGTAACCACGATCTGCCCATATTCTACCGCCATGAGATCCCCTGACTGCTGCGCCTCTTCTTGAAGAAAGCGCAAGTGGTTTATGAACTGCTTTAGATGGCGCTCGCGCAGGTCCAAGATGGCTCGAACCAGATCCGCAAGGACGCGTTCATCATTTGGATCCAGCTTGGCGGTGGGTGCTATAAGCCTATCGGCGACTTCCATCAAGTCCAGGGAGAGGCTATTGAGCACATAGTTAAGTGGCTCAGCCACATCCTGATCCACGGATTCGAGCAACAAGTGGAGTATCGCCTGGTGGTCGGCATGCTGAAAATCATCCTCAGTGAGGCGGCTTAGCCCGCTCTCCTGCAGGTGGCGATTGACTTGGTAGAGTAAATCTGGACGACGTAGCAGCACACCCAGGGCGTGAGCTTCCCGTCGGTGGGAAACTGAAGTGGTTTTAGAAGTGTCCGGGGTCTCAACGGGCTCGGCGGTCTTGAGCTTTTGAGGCGCTCGTCGAGGCGGGCGCAATCTGGAACTGCGCACCTCACCCGAGAGGGTGCGCTCATCTAGTTTGAGGATGCGGGCAAGGCGCTGGCGGTAGGTATCGCGCTCGATGGCGCTGGGCAGATCGTTGATCAGTGGTAACACCTGGGCAGCAATCTGGCTTTTTACTTTGGGGTCATCCAAATCTTGTTGAGCAGCCAATGTCTCCATGACGTGCAGAACGACCGGCTTAGCATGCTCGAGGATACGCTGCCATTCCTGCGGGTCACGGTTCACGACATCGTCGGGATCCATGCCTTCAGGCAGCGTTGTAACCCGGATATCCGCCTGAAGGCGAGCCTCAAAGCCAAGCAGACCGCGGGCATCAAAGACGAGCTCCTGCTCACGATCCAGCGATTGGCGAGCGATTTGTAGCCCGCGCAGCGTAGCCTGACTGCCCGCCGCGTCGGGATCTAGCGCCATGACAATGCGGCGGGTGTAGCGCTTGAGCAAGTACAGGTGGCGCTCGGTAAGAGCAGTGCCCATCGGGGAAATAGCATTGTCAAAGCCAGCCTGGTGCAGGGCGATTACATCCAGATAGCCTTCTACGATGACGGCTTGATCCACTTTGCGGATGGGCTTTCGAGCGCGATCCAATCCATAAAGCAGTTGGCCTTTGTCAAAGATAGCTGTTTGGGGGGAATTCAGGAATTTGGGTATATCGTTGGGGTCCAAGATACGCGCCCCGAAGCCAGCCATGCGCCCACGTTCATCACGGATGGGGAACATGATGCGGTGGCGAAAGCGATCATATATCCTGGCGGGATGCTGGCTTCCCCCTTCAGCCTCACTCTGGCTCGACTGGGTGAGCAGACCTACGGCCAGCAAATCATCGTCCGTGTAGTTCTTGGATTTGAAATAGCTCAGCGTTGCATCCCAAGACTGCGGGGCATATCCCAGGTCGAAGGCTTCGATTGTTTCATCGTTCAGGCCGCGCTGGTGCAGGTAAGCCAACGCCTGCTGACCAGCAGGCGTATTAAGCAATTGGTGCCGATAAAATGTGACTGCCTCTTCGAGCAAAAGACGCAAGCTATCGTGCTCTTCCGCAGCAGCCTGTTCTTCTGGGGTGACTGGCTTAAGTTCCACCCCAGCTTTGTCTGCCAGGAAGCGTAATGTCTCCGCAAAATCCCAGCCCTCTTTCTTCATCACGTAGCTAAAGATGTCTCCCCCTTCATTGCACTGACCGAAGCAGCGCCAGGTGCCCGTTTCAGGGAAAACTACAAATGCTGGGGTGCGCGTATTGCTGTGAAATGGACAAAACCCTGTATAATTCTTGCCAGAGCGGCGCAGTTGCACCGATTCCGAGACAAGATCTATAATATCTAGGCGGGCTTTTATCTCGTCAATTGTACTCATGGGCTTATACGATTGAGCATGTAAATTATACCAGCAGGAGAATATTTCATCCTGCGAATGGACTGGTTTATAATCAGATGATGACTACACCCCAAAACTCTCCCGAAGGTTATATCTCGGTGGATGTCGAGACCGCCGGGCCGAATCCCAGTCAATATTCGCTGCTGACAATTGGCGCCTGCACCTTGAGTGGGAGCCCGCGCACGTTTTACGTGGAGCTCAAGCCGGTCAATATGAATGCGATCCCAGAGGCACTGGCAGCCAGCCGTCTTTCCATGGAGCACCTGGCTGAGCGAGGACTGGAACCCGCCGAGGCGATGCTCCGCTTCGAGGACTGGCTAAAGGTTGAGGTACCCAGTGGGCAAAAGCCGTTGTTCGTCTCCTTCAATGCGCCTTTTGATTGGATGTTTGTTAACGATTATTTTTATCGATTCCTCGGGCGCAATCCGTTT